>JAUXVD010000001.1 GCA_030684575.1 Nitrospirota bacterium
CAAACGAGAGCCGAGGCGAGAGCGGATATCTTTGATTACATCGAGCGCTGGCACAATCCCCGGCAGCGGCGGAGACTCGATCAACAGCAACAGGGGGAGCAACTCTTAACTCAACCGTCCGTGGAAATGGGGTAGAACCCAGAGCAATCAAGAAACCCAAAACCCATTTCCATTCTTTCTTGAGAAAGTTGATACACCAGGAAACGGTTTGAGCTGTCCAATGCCTCTCGGTGTGAATGCCAATAATTGGCGAGGCATAAACTGTCACATCCCCCTCCCACCATTTCGCAACCGCCGATTTAATTTTTCCTAACATACACCACCCAAAGCTCTAACGGCCCGGTTCAGGCGCAGCGGCGCGTTAGCGCCGACGTCGCATGGAACCCGTTGTTAGGTGCGCTCCTTGAATGAGTTTCTCATTTCTGCCCAATCTTCTTCCGTAAGTCCCTTAAAGAATTCATTTGCTTCGGCAATAATCTTCTCTGTGTCTCCAGCGGTCCGTTCTAGGACTTCAAAGAAATCATCTCGAACCGGGGGACAGCTAATAAGTTCACTCTTACTTGGGAGCATTGCAGCCAACTCCTTTGTCTTGTCTACTATTTTCTCGATCTCCGCACGATTGTGTATACTCCCAGACTGCGATTTATCTAACTTGATCTCTGCCATCTGAAGATATTGATCTATTGCATGCGACAGATTTCTCAGCCGCCTCTTGTACTTATTATGAATCGAAACCTTCCTATTCTTTGGCTCGCCATTAAAATCCATAACCATCGCTCCTAATTGAGCACTTCGCTATAATTCGACGTCCGAATCATTTCGGCAAAACCAGCAGAAACTACCCGCTAATCCCAGGCCATGGGGAGGACAGACGATTGTGCGAGATGCTAATCAACATTGCTTTCGGCGGGATTACCAGGAGCGCCAGCCAGCGTGTTAGCCGTCATCCCATGCACCCTAACATAAATCGCCAACTCCACTGAGCAGCCACGACTGAGGGCCAATTTTCGGCTCACACATTGCCTGAGCCCAAGCCGGGACTTCACAGCTCTGTGATTCGCTTCGCCAGATCGATCAGCATTCCTTCTCGCAACCCTAGATCACTAACGAGCACCTCCGACATCCCTAGCGTCTCCATGATCGTTCGGATGATGATGGCTCCAGCGGCGATGACTTCTTCTCGGCCTTTTTCTAGGCCTGGTAGACCGATACGGTCTGATTTCTTGCGGCTCAAGAGCGTCTGTTCGAGTTCTTGAATGGTGTCGAGCTGCAGTCTGTAGTTATGGATTCTGGCTGGTTCGTAGGTGGGAAGTTTCTGAGCCATGGCGGCTAAGCTGGTGATCGTTCCAGCCGTGCCGACGAAGGTGGCCGTTCGATAGCCATCCATGCCGATGACTGCTGCTTTCGTTTCGCTTGCGACCCACTCGCGCGCCTGGCGCAGCTCCTCCTCGGTCGGCGGATCATGACGTAAGAGCCTCTCACAGAGACGGACGACGCCGATATCGATCGAACGCACGACCGGATTCTGGCCTGGCCGATCCAGGATAAACTCGGTGCTACCGCCGCCGATGTCGAGGGCCAGCACATCGGTCACACCAGGGGGCAAGCCTGAGCTGATACCCAGCAGCGTCCGTCTGGCTTCCTCGTCACCTGAAATCAGCTCGACCTCAAAGCCTGTCTCGCGCTTTACCCTATCAAGAAACTCGTCACGATTAGCTGCATCACGGACGGCGCTCGTCGCCACGACCGCTGTGGCATCGACATGAGCTGCGTCGATCAGCTCCCGCCATTCCCTCAAGCACTGGACTACCCGATCCATCGCTGACAGGCTCAGTCGTTTGGTCTGATCGACGCCCTCGCCCAGCCGCAGAATTCGTCGCTCCGATCGGACTTCTAGCAGACGCCCGCCTGGAGGGAGATCTGCAATCAGCAGACGACAAGTAAGTGTGCCGATGTCCACACCGGCAAGACGCATCGTGTGTGGCGAATCCGTCATAGGTCGATCCGAACCTCTGTCATCTCCGATTCGAGTTTCGCCCGCTCCTCTTTCAGCTCTTGAATCTCTTTGACGAGCCGGCCGATTTCCGCGTCGTACAGGACCCGTTCAACCGGTTCGCCTCCTTCGCGCAGATTCACCGCTCGCTCACCGACATCCCGATGGAGTTCTGCTAATTTCTGATCGAGCTTGCGTATTTCGAGCCGGATACGCAGTAACTCCGTTTCTTCCAACGCGCGGTTCGCCACCTGCGCCGTGCCCAGACGCAACGTCGCGACCCCCGCCTTCAAATCATGCTTCAATCGCTGCAGTAAGCCCATAACAACTCCAGGCTAGGGGCGAGGGGCAAAGGGCAATAGGCTGGAGGGGAATCGCTTCTATCCCCCTCGCCACTAGCCCCGCGCCTCTCGCCTTAAAGGTTAACTCACCGATCCCAAATCCAACTTCGCTTCCCATCGCCGCAGCATGGTCTCTCGCAAGGCACGATGCGTCACAGCCTTAAGCTGTGGGTCCTGCTTTAACAGGGCAAACGCTTCCTGCCGCGCCTGCTGGAGCAGCTCGACATCCCGCACCAGGTTCGCGGCGCGAAACTCCGGCATGCCCCATTGCCTAAGTCCAAAGAACTCACCTGGCCCACGAATACGGAGATCTTCTTCGGCGATCACAAATCCATCGGTCGATCGCACGAGCGCGTCCAACCGCTCCTTGGCCACTGACGGCGGTTCGCCTGCTTCCTTGGGCTTCTTGGATCGAAAGAGCACCCCGCCCGAAGCCATCAACAGACAATAAGATTGATGTGCGCTTCGTCCGACTCGTCCGCGCAATTGGTGCAACTGTGCCAGCCCGAACCGCTCGGCATGTTCGATCATCATCACCGTGGCATTGGGCACATCGACTCCGACCTCCACCACCGTCGTCGCGACCAGGACCTGGATCTCCCCCTTCTTATACGAGGCCATGACCCGTTCCTTCTCGTCCGACTTCATTCGACCATGCAACAACCCGACGCGAAACCCGGCGAACTCATTCGCTTGTAACTGCGCAGCCCCTTGCATGGCCGCCTGCAGGTCGGTCTTTTCCGATTCTTCGACGAGCGGATACACGACATAGGCCTGACGGCCGCTTCGTAATTCGTCGCGCAGAATCTGATAGGCCCTTCCTCGTTGGCTGTCGCTCAACAGGAACGTCCGCACCGGCTTTCGCCCTGGCGGCATCTGGTCGATCACCGAGACATCGAGGTCTCCATAGACCGTCATGGCCAGCGTACGTGGTATCGGCGTCGCGGTCAGCACCAGCACATCGGGCTTATAGCCCTTTTCCATGAGCGTCTTCCGTTGGAGCACACCGAATCGATGTTGTTCATCCACGACGACCAATCCCAGCTTCGCGAACGTGACGCCTTGCTGAATGACCGCATGGGTCCCGATCACGACCTGCGCGGTTCCGGAGGCCACCTGTTCACGCACGACTTTACGCGCCGCCGCACGGCCACCCCCGCTTACGAGCACCACAGAGAGTCCGAGGGGTTCCAGGAATCCCTTCATCGTTCGATAATGTTGTTCGGCGAGAATTTCCGTCGGGGCCATCAAGGCCGCCTGATAGCCAGACCCGCAAGCCAGCACCATCGCCTGCACCGCCACGATGGTTTTGCCGGACCCGACATCCCCCTGCACCAGGCGGTTCATCGGTTTGCTCGACGTCATGTCAGACAGGATCTCGCGATTCACCCGCTCTTGCGCCGCAGTCAACTGAAAGGGCAGCGCCCGATCCAGCTTCCCGAGGAGCGGAGTTTTCGAATTGAATGAAACCTGCTTGACCTCTTCCTTCATAACTTGTTTCCGCGAGGCCAAGGCGAGTTGGAGCACAAACAGTTCTTCAAACGCGAGACGTCGATGCGCCGGCGTGAGACCTCGATCGAGCTGTCCCCCATCTGTCCCTGGCTGAGGGAAATGCACATCCTGGATGGCTTGCTGAATGGGCGGCAATCGGTAGCGGGCACGCAGCGAGATCGGCAGCACCTCTTGCGCCTCGGCGATATGGGCATCCAACAGACTTTTCATGAGGACCCGCATCTGCCGGGAGGTCCAGCCCTTGGTTTCGTGGTAGACGGGAACGATTCGCCCCATATGCAGCGGCGCTTCGGATTCCGCGCCCACCACTTCGTATTGCGCGACCTCCATTTTCATCGCCACAAACCCCTGCGCCCCGGCTATCACCCGCCCAGTCAGCATGATACTCGTCCCAACGGTAAAGACCGGTTCGAGAAACGGCTGATTGAAGAACACCGCCTGGAGACGCCCGGTGGCATCCTCCACCACAATATCGAGGATGGAGAGGCGGCGACTGCGGGCCTTCTTCGCCTCGCTTCGGATGATCGTGCCGCAGATCGAGGCCTCCGCCCCTGGCACCAGTTGTCCGATCGGGGTCATGACCGAGCGATCTTCATACCGCCACGGTAATGTCCAGAAGGCATCCTCAATCGTGTCGATCCTGAATCGTTGCAGCAATGCGGTGCGCTTCGGGCCGACGCCCTTCACAAAACGGATAGGCTGTTCCCACCATGGTCGGGAGGGAATGTCATTCATCGCAGGCTCACGCATCGCAATGGGATCCGGTTCGCCCCATGCTCTGGTTGGATCGCAGGCTGCCTTGCGCAACGTCCCGAGGAGGACCATGGCTTCCTGCAACCGGCGCTGCTGCTCCTCCGCCGGGAACCGCTCCTGGTCATCTTGAAACAACCCCCGGAGCTGAAGCAACGAGGCTTCCGTCGCACGAGGATAGACGTGATCGGAGAGGGCCTGCATGACCTGTGAAGAGACAAAATGATTCAGGTTCTTGACGGTGGGGAGATGTGCAAAGGCATCGCGAGACGCGAACTCGATCGGACGCGCGACTCGGTCCAGCCATTGCTGAAACTGTTCAGGGGTTGTGGGCTCGGAAGAGCGCCGTATCACAATGGCGGATCGTAACACAGCCTCATCCCCGCCTCAACGAGCAGAACAACCCACAGGTCGTTCAGCCTGCCCCCTGTCTCCCGCGCAATTTGGCGACATTTCTTTGCCTCCCTTCACTAGGGTGCTACATTGGAGGTCATCCACAGAGGTCTTCATGTACCGTCGTAATATCGGTCACATTTTGTATCCCATCGCCTGCCTTCTGGGACTGTTCATCGTCTATCAAGCCTGGTTCAAACCGACCTACCTCATGACGCCGCCACCCAGCCAGCCTGAGACTGTCGTGGAACGGACCACGGAGGCGCCGCCAGAACCGCACTACACAGGTCCCGCCGAACCGGAACAAAAACAGACCCGTCTGATCGATCCCTCGGTGGTCCCGGACACGACACATCATGAACTCTTAGAAACGATTCGCGACGAAATCGAAAGAGGAAACATCAAGTCTGCGGAAACCAAACTCGCCGAGCTGCCTCCGGCTGTCTTATCAGGAGAGAAGACCCGCCCCTACGTGGCCGTGCTCTGGAACAATCTCGGCATTCAACTTGAAAAGGCCGGCGGGACCTCCGCCTCGGTCTATGCATTCAGAAGGGCCTCGACGTTGGACGATAAAAACCCGACCGTGCATCTCAACCTCGCCCATGCCTTCTGGGAGCTGCGCGATCCGGCCATGACGCAGAGCTTTCTGGAAAAGCTGGTGGCCCTGGCTCCGAACGAGGCCTTCCCTCATCTGGCCTTAGCCGAACTCTTTCAGGAACGGGACCGACTCGGTGAGGCCGCCCGCCACCTCGACCAGGCTACCGCCCGCGCAGGCAAAGATCCCGCCGTCCAATCCTATCTGAAAACCGTCACGGCCAAAGTCCGCCGAACCGAAAAGAGCGATGCGCGGCTCACCAGCCGGGACAGCACCCACTTTACCGTCAAATTCGACGGGGAAGCCGATCAGGCAACCTGGGTCGCCGTGCTGGAAATCCTGGAAGAGGCCTATCGAGAGATCGGACAACGATTCGGACATTTCCCGTCAAAGCCCATCGTCGTCGTCCTGCATGCTCACGGCACATTCCAATCGGAAACCGGCAGTCCGGCCTGGGCCGATGGACTCTTCGACCCTGTGCTCGGGCGCATCCAAATTCCTACGCAGAACGCCTTGGTAGACCGTGCCTGGCTCAAGCGGGTGCTGCGGCACGAGTTCGTCCATGCGCTGCTGCACGACCAACAAGGCCCAGCCAGCAGCGCCTTCCCGACCTGGCTCAATGAGGGGTTAGCGATGGATTTGTCCGAGGATCGCTGGTCGGATCTCGACCGGATGATGAAGCAGGACCATGAGTTGCTTCCTCTGCCTTCCCTAGAAGGGGCATGGGGAGCATTACCCGCTGAAACCGTCGCCCTCGCGTACCTGGAAGCCAACTCGGCCGTCCGTTATCTCATCGATCGCTTCGGCATGCACCAAGTACATGGCCTGCTCTCACATCTCAAAGCCGGGCAGGCGCTCTCTGCCGCGATGCAATCGCAGTTATCGCTGTCGTATGAGCAATTCCAGTCTCGGTGGCTTGATCAGTTACAGGTGCAGGTGAAAAAGAGCTAGCAGAAAAACGCTGTACGGTGCGCGATGCGCGATGAAGAAAAAATTATTGTCGCTTCAGAATGTGGCTCCCGGTAGGTTACACCCTCTCCTTCCTCTCTAAATCGCTTCCTCGATCACGTCCTTGGGCACTGCACTATGCCAGGCAGGCAGAGTCTCGGCAGCATCATCCTGCCTCACTGCGACTTCAGTCTCCTCCTCGCCCGGCTCGATCGTATCTTCCCACAACAGCTTCCGGCTTCCATCATCGAACATCCTGATGCGAAACTCGATCTGTTGAGCAGGAACCGAGAACCCTTCTGTCTGACCGACGACCGCCCTGCCGATACGTTCTGCGCGAGCGAGCGCTCCCGAACCCGCTGAAAAATGATCGGTCCATACCAATTGTCCGCTTGCTGAATCGACCGCACGAAGGAAAAACTGGGGTTGCCCATCGATCGCGCCACGGCTTCGGATCTGAGTCACCAGCGCCTGCGGCGCAAGATGGGCCACGACCCGGTGCGTGAAATCCGACTCGTGATTGCTGACGTTGAGATTGAGGAGACCTTCCCAGAGAAACTTCCCCGTGGCCGCGTCATAGACACGAAGCGAGAAGGTTGATAGACCGTCTACACCCGGGCCGACTCCTCCCGCAAAAATCCGCTCACGCGGTTGACCGGCCGCTGACGTGGCATCCTCTCGCACGTTCAGTTCGTACGTGTCCTCGGTCAATACCGTACCAGTCTCAGCATCGTACGTTTTGACGGTAATCGAGGAGGCCTCGGCATTCTCATAGCCAACCCCAGCCGCCACGATTTTTCTCACTTTCGCAGGAACGAGAGACGGCAGCTCTGCGGACCAGGAAGTGAGTGGAACGCCGGAACTGAAACTGGCCCCGACGACCAATGCGACGTACAAGGCCTTCCTCCTCCGCCCACCGGTCTGCCGCTCCTGATAGACCGGGGCTAACTCACGCCGGATCGGCCTGAACCATTCGCTCATTTCCTGTATCGTCTGAGATAGCCACTGCATCATCGTCATGTGCTGGTCCCCCTTGCTTGTGCTGGAGTCTCGCATTGACGGCCTTCGGGGTAAATTCCCCACTGTGGGAGGAACCCCCTCCGAAAGGGGGGAGACGGACAGGCTCACCGCGTTGGATAGGGGGAACATGCGAGGAGGAATATGCCGGTGATACGGGGGTTCTTTAGCCGATTAACGAGGTTTACCTGTGCCCTTGGCCAGAGGTACCTTACCAAAGACCGCGTACCGGCATCGGGCCACACACCAATACAACAGATAGCCGATGGGCTTGACCAACGGAATACTGAAGAGACCTGACAATAGGCGGCCTCCCTTGAGGCCCGACAGGAGGGCCAGAAAGGCATCGAGCCCACTGGCAATCTCCCCATCAGAACGAATCAGAAAAGCGACGTCTGGGCGCCCAGGCCGATAGCCGACACCCAATGCCTGCTTAGCCTCTTCGCTCTGATACGGAACCATCCTGATCGGAGTAGCATCCACCTGCGTCTCCAGCCGTTCGAGCCCCTTCTTGGCAGTGACACAGAGGCGGCATTCGCCGTCGTAGATCAGCAGACAGACTTGCGGCGCGTTATCAGATGGATCTGCCATCGTCTATCCCCACGGTCGCTCATCAGCGGTTCAGCGTGAAATCATGCCAATCGCCCCAGCAAGTGGCGCGAGGCTAGTGGCGAGCCGGAGGCGTCATGCTTTCGACGTAACGGCTTCGCCCCTAGCCTCTGGCCCCTTACCTCTCGCCAGAATGACGGAGTCCTGTTGCTGTACGGAGTAGACCACAGGTATCATCTCTTTATGCGCCATACCTGGACGATCATCGGTCTACTCGCGGTGCTCTGCCTCATTGGAGCCCAGACCACCCAGCTCACACCCGCTGCGACTCCGGCTGGCCGAATCGCATGGATGCTCTACCTGGTCGTCTGTCCTCTCACCCTCGCGGGACTCGTCTGGATTGGATGGACCTGGACCGCCATGGCCTGCGTCATCTATGGAACGGTGGGATTGGCCTTGGATCTTGCGACAGTCACGAGCATCCTGGGAGGACAGGCCGAAATTGGCACCCTGCTGTTCTTCAGCGTGATGAGCGGCGGCGCAAACTTGTCGCTGATTGTGTTCGGCGGACGCGCCTTTTTACAGGCATTCCAGGAGACCGAGCTTCCAGGATCCCATCCTCCCAGTCCTCCGTCCCCTTCTTCATCCGCACAGTCTTGATCCGCGTAAATCCCGCATCCATCAACCAGGCCTTCGTCTCGGCTGCCGTATAGGTGTTCCCTCGCTCGGTAAACAGCAACATCGAGACCGCGAAGAGACTCGCCTCCTCGGGATGCAGACCTTCCCGATCGTGGAGAAAGGCATCCTGAATCAGCAAGCGGCCTCCAGGGTTTAAGGTGGCCAACGCCCGCTGAAATACGGCCTGGTTGTCTTGCGGTGAATAGATGTGGAGGACGTTCGAATACCAGATGACATCGTAGGTGCCGGGGATGCGGTCCGTCAGCAGGTCCAAGGGGAGGTAGGAAAGTCTGGCGCCGGCCTTGTGAGTCGCGGCAATCTCCTTCGCCACGTCGAGGGCTGCGGGACGGTCGCAGACCGTCGCACGAAGTTGCGGGTTCTTTGCAAGGAAGGCCATGGCATAGGTGCCGGGACCGCCGCCAAGATCGAGCAGCGTCTGCGCCCCACGCAGGTTGAGTTGAGCGGCAATCTGTGGAGCCGTCTCCAAGGTCCGGTGATGCATGGCCCACGTGAACCGGCGACGAAAGTCCGGCTCATCCGGCTCATCGTGATCGAGCGGCAGTCCACTCTGTACCGATTCCAACAGACGGCCCCAATCGGCCCAATGGCTCGTCATGAGCCGGAGATAGTCTCCTCGATAGGCGGGATGCGCTGCGTTCAACGCCGTGGCACCTAATCGGCTGTTCCGGTAGGTTTCGCCTTTCTTCTTCAACAGACCGGCCATCGCGAGATTCCGGCAGAGGATCGCCAACCCCCGCTCACTGACCTTCATCTCGTAAGCCAGGGTAGGAATCGTCCAGGTCTTGGTCCCGACAGCCGTACAGAGATTCAGCTCAAGGGCGGCGATCAGGACTCGCGGCAACCGGTACGCTGTAATGGCATCGCGCAAGTCATCGAATGTCGCGATCTGCCGACTCACCGCTCCACGCCGATCGTCTTCACACACCAACGCATCAAGTCCTGCGCGGCCAGAGGATTGGCCATGTCCACATTTCGTTCAAAGCAGGCCGCCACGTAGTTGTCGTTCATCTCCGTCCGTTCGGAGAACCCCGATTGCAACAGAATCGCACGGTACTTTGCGACCGCCGGCTGGATGTAGTACTTCGCCTGCTTGGCGATCTCGTCGGTACCGAGATCCTCCGGCGTCCCATCGGAAAGAAGTGTCATCACATCGTCCAACGCCATCCCATACTGGCAGAGCAGCTTTCCGTCCGGCGTCAGCTCCAGCAGCCATCCATCGTGACCCAGTTCCATCGC
This sequence comes from Nitrospirota bacterium, assembly GCA_030684575.1. Lineage (NCBI taxonomy): Bacteria > Pseudomonadati > Nitrospirota > Nitrospirota bacterium. Next base: position 10,034 of record JAUXVD010000001.1, read on the forward strand.
CATCGGACCGCCCGGTTCCAACTCAATTAACCGCGGAAATACAGGGGCCAGCGAGGCCTTAAATGTCTCCCAGGCTGTAGGGGCTCCAGTACTCATGCGCGCGCCTTTCGATGGGGTGATGAACCGTCCTGCCCGGCAAGGCTGGCACGCAGGGCCGCCAACCGTTGAATATTCTCTTCGAGTTTCGGCAGCTGGTACTTGCGATCCATCCGCACCACCAGTTCAAGAAGATCTGCCGCCTCTCGCAACTTGCCGGTTTCTTCGTAACATTGTGCCAACAGATACCGGGCCCCGCCGGTCCGCAACTCATCGCGCGAACGCTCGGCAATGGACTGGCTGGTCTGGCAGCAGGCAATGGCATCGTCGTACCGTTGCTGCATCAAAAATGTTCGCCCGATCATGCGCCAGGCATCGGCCACGCCACCCTGATTCGCTAACCGCCGCATCATGACCAGCGACTGCTCGTAGTATCCGATTGCCTGGTCGAACTCTTTGGTCTCGCGGGCGACCAAGCCAAGATCCGAAAATAACACCGCTTTGCCCGCCTCATCGTGGACCTTACTCATGAGATCCAACGCTTCGAGGTAATAGGCCTTGGCACGATCCCATTCGCCCGCATCGGCCCTCAGATTTCCCAAGTTGCCCAGCGTCGTCCCGATCCCCTTCTCATCCCCCAGAATCTTCTGCAGCTCCAGCACCTCTTGGTAGTAGGTCTGCGCCGACTCACGACGCCCGCTGACCGCACAAATATTCCCGAGATTTCCCAACGTGGAGGCTAACGCCCGCTGGTCGCCGGTCAGCCGGTCGCATTCTAAGGCCTTGGCATAACAGGTATAGGCATCGGTATAGAGACCGCGCGAGAAATGCTCGTTGCCCTGGCGATTGAGTTCTTCGGAAAGTCCGTTCCGTAGCATCATGATACGGGCTGGAGCAACCGTTCGACCGCCGGCTTGGCGTCGGTAAGAATCGACGTCCCGTCGCCGACGAGCAGACTATCGAAGTTGTACTTGAGAAGGCGACGGAGTCCCTCTTGAGCCTTCGTCATGTCGGCGTACTTTTCAGCTGGGAGCATACTGACAGAGCCGGCCGGTTTTCCGATCAGGGCATCGCCGACAATGAGCACACCTTTCCGCTGTTGAATAAACAGGGCCGACTCACCGGGAGACTTTTGGTCTTTGAGCTGGATCACCCAGATCCCCCCGATGAGCAATTCCCCATCTTTGAACGTCTTCGACGGCTTGAGATCCATCAGCGGCGCATCCACCTCCGGCACGTGCAGCTGACAGCGAAACTCATCCTGATACTTCACCGCTTCGCGCACGTGATCGCGATTGGTGACGATGATGTAATCGACGGGACCGTTACGCAGGATAACCGCACTCGCATCCCCCGTCATTGGAGGAGGGTCGACGAGAATCTTATGTTCCCCGACGGTCAAGAAGAGCCCGTTGAAATCGATCTGCTTCTCTTCAGAGAACCAGGACCATTGCCAGATACCGGGAAGAATGTTTTTCATAATAGGATGACAATCGATGACTGATCGTTAATGGCACGGACAAACTTACAATGCGGCGACGGCATCGTTCACGACTTTCGTGACTTTCGTCAGGATGCTGGCTTCGTTCGGTAGATCGATAATGTCGTCTTCAGAAATCGTAATAAATTTCCGATTCGGCCCCTTCGTGAGGGAGATCAGAAACATACTGTTTGAAGGCGTCACAGGAATCACAACCTGCACGGCGGCATCGGCCCCCTTCACCAGCTCCAAAAACTTCTGTTTGCCCACTTCCATCTCATCCATCGTCTTTTCCCTCTTCCTCTCCCTCACGGAAGTCGGCATTGACTCGCATTGGGGTTGGGAAATCATCGTCTGCGTGCGTCGGACGAGCACCGTTTTGTCGTGCGCGCTCCGCGAGCAGCGGGATTCCTCAGCCGCAATGCGTCTTACATCTTATTGTTTCCGTCGGCCAACAACTTTTCGACTTCCGCCGCAATCACCGCATCTCCGGCCAGATCCATATTGCCGACACGCTGCCACCGGATGACGCCCTGTTGATCGATCACGTAGACGTTGGGAATAAACTTCCCACCGCCGTACAATTTATCCGTCACCTTGCTCGGATCGAGCAGATAGGGATAGGTGACTTTCACGGGGAAGGCGGACAGAAACTCACCGACACTCTTCTTGGAGTCGCCGGACGAATTGACTCCCAGCACCGCAACCTCTTTGCCCTTCATGAGCTCGGACACTTTCTGCAGCGTCGTGCCCTGCATCATGCAGGGGTCACAGATATGAAATAGCCCGAGGACCACAACCTTTCCCTTATAGCTATCCAGTCCCACGGTCTCGCCCGTAATGGCGGTCAACGTAAACGACGGCGCCTTCTCGCCGAGTTTAAACGATCCCGCAGCAAGGACCAGATGAGCCGCAAGGATCGGGGACAACAGCGCGCCCAATACCCACAATGTTCGTGTCATGGAAACCTCCATTTCTTGAGAAGTGCTGAGTGCTGAACTGTGAGTGCTGAGACTGAATGGTTTGCTCGCTCAGGACTCAGGACCCAGCACTTTCTATGCGTATCCTACCATGCAGAATTTTTCAGGGGCAATGGAGGCCGGGCAGCGTCGACGTGGCGGATCGAAACAAAGGCTCCTGGGGAAGGATGCGGAACGGACAGATCAGGTCCGTCCGATCAAAGGAGTAATCAGTCGAGGCAGATCGAGCACGTCCTGCCCAAAGTGTAGACGATAACAATCGGCCTGCTGCACTAATTTCGACAAGGGGTGGGAATCCTGTCGCGCAATGTCACGATCGGACAGGAATGCAGCTTGCTGCAGAATGGCGTCGAGTGCCTGGCCCTTGGACAGCGGTTCAAGACAACTGTAGGGCATATCCGCCACCTGAGGGAACAGCAGCATGGCCGGTGCGCCGGACGTACCGACCGATGCCGGATACAAATCCACGGCCTCAAAGCGCTTCTTATAAGCACCCTGGCGCACCAAGCCCGGCTCGACCTGTTGGAGTTCAGGGAAGAACCCGATCGTGCGGTCCGTCACCTCGATCGTCATCGGAAAGGACAGCAGTTCTACGTTCGCGCCATCATCCCGCAGCAACGGATGATCATCAGACAGATAGCGGTAGCCGGCGCGAAGCAGTGCAAGCATCGCGGTCGTTCGACCGCACCCCCGATGGCCGGCAATGAGGACCCCACGGCCCTGATACTCCAACGCCGAGGCATACAACATCTGTGCGCGCCGTCGCTTCAACAGCTCCGCCAAGGCATAATGAAAAAAGCTCGCGCATAGGTCGGCATGCATCGCCTCCGGATGAACGAAATATCCCCGTGCCGTCCCCCGGTCGCCATCGATCACCAGCGCGCCCTGTTCATGAAGATCAACCACGAGGCGCCCGCCGTCTTGTGTGATCGTGCAGTGCCAGAGCGCTCGCAATGCGTCACCGAGCGCGGGCTTGGTCCCTGTGAACAGTTGTCGTGCCAAGGGCGAGAGCTGGATCGGCGCATCTCCACGACGTCCCACCTCTTCGAACTGAATCGTGAGCGGGTCGTGCGCAACGTCCTCACATCGATAGTGCTGACGGAAGAGGACAACAGGGCTGATCAATGTCGGGGAAGAGGCCAGATACCGAACCGCGACTCCATGGAACGAGAACAGCAATTCCTGCAGCGTCGACGTCATGATCATCGTGGCGCCTTCCTTATCGTCTCTGGCGAATACCCGCGCTCGTACTGCCTCATCGCCCTGGGTGACATCCATACCGCTGTCACTCCATAACCATGGCCCCCTTGGCTCGCAGGAGCCTGAGCGGACAGTCACTCACGGTAATGCAATCCCCTCTCGCTTCCTAGATCCCTAAAAGTTGGGAACGGACCCTACTTTGGTAGCGAGAGAGATGAAGACCTGCACAAGAAAGAACGGTGAATGTAAGAGGAGAGGGCGTGAGGACTATGGGCACTACGCCGGTACGGCGTGCCTGTCAGGATCGTGAAGCAGGATCTGGAGCTCGTTGATTTCGATAATCAGAGGTCTGGCAGCAGCCTCAACAAGGCCGTCCAGCAATTCGCGCAGTATGAACCGCCAACATAAAATGATTCGGCGAACGAGCGGATGGCTTTTGAGCAGGACGGTTTACGTATCCTGCGAGAGGGAAGGGTCGAAGAGGCCCAACTGCCATTCCTCAGCGCGGGTCAGAGGAATGGGGTACCGCTCGGTAAAGCAGGCATTGCAATATTGCCCCGGTGTACCGGGGGCGGCGTTCAGCATCCCGTCGAGACTCAAATAAGCGAGACTGTCGGCCGTGATGTATTTGCGAATCTCTTCAGTGGAATGGCTGGAGGCGATCAATTCCTTCCTGGTAGGTGTATCGATGCCATAGAAACAGGGGGAGACGATCGGCGGCGAACTGATGCGCATGTGCACTTCTTTGGCCCCGGCATTGCGCAGCATCTTCACGATCTTACGGCTCGTCGTGCCCCGCACGAGCGAATCATCGACCACGACAACCCGTTTCCCCTCTAAGACCTCCGGCACGGCGTTCAGCTTCACCTTCACGCCGAAGTGGCGGATCGATTGTTCCGGCTCAATGAACGTACGCCCGACATAGTGGTTCCGGATCAGTCCGAGCTCAAACTGAATCCCCGCTCCCTCGGCATACCCCAGCGCGGCAGGCACCCCGGAGTCCGGCACGGGCACGACGATATCCGCCGGGACTGCCGATTCCTTCGCCAGCTGTCTGCCCAAGGCCTTGCGTGTCGCATAGACTGCATTGGCGCCGAAAATCTTACTGTCCGGCCTGGCAAAGTACACATATTCGAAGACACACATGGCGGGATTGACCGGCGGAAAGGGCTGATAACTGGTGACACCCTTGTCGTCCAATACGACGAGTTCTCCTGGCTCGATCTCACGGACGAGTTCAGCGCCGAGCAGATCGAACGCACAGGTCTCCGATGCCACGAGATAGGTATCACCCAGCCGACCGAGACAGAGTGGACGGAACCCATGGGGGTCGCGCACCGCAATCACCGCGTCGTCCGTCTGCAGGACAACCGAGAAGGCTCCGCGCACCTGGCTCAAGGCATCGATGATACGGGCCAGCAAGGTATCGGCCCGCGAATGGGCAACCAGGTGGATGATGACTTCGCTGTCCGAGGTGGATTGGAAAATGGCCCCGTAGGCTTCGAGCTCGTGCCGCAACACCTGCGCATTGATGAGGTTCCCGTTATGGGCGAGCGCGAGATTCCCGAGCGCAAAATTCACCGAGAGCGGCTGCACGTTTTTGAGATCGTTTCCGCCGGCGGTCGAATAGCGATTATGACCGATCGCCCGCGATCCGGTTAATTGATCCAACGCCTTCGGATTATAGATATCCGCGACGAGTCCCTTGCCCTTATGCACATGGAACTGCTCACCGTCGCCCGAAACGATGCCCGAGGCTTCCTGCCCGCGATGCTGCAGCGCATACAACCCAAGATAGGTGAGGTTCGCCGCTTCCTTGTGGCCATAGATGCCGAAGACGGCACATTCATCGTGGAACTTATCGGGAGAAATCACATTCAAATGTGCATCACCAGACATGGCTGGTGACAGGACAGGAAGCTCTTTCTTACTGTGCGGCATATTCATGTTTCTAGATTTCACGCCTGGTTCAGCGTACGTTCAATTGAAAAGGCCCAGCGCTCGTACAGCTGATCGACGGGGAGATCGATCCGGCATCCTTCGCTCCACTGGCCCTTCTCGACCTCGACGACGAAATGATCGCCACCCACCGTTCCGATCTTCATTGCCGGAACCGCCGCATCCCCTGCGAGCTTCAGAACCTGATCGGCCAACTCCGGCTTCACGGAAAGCACCACTCGTGATTGGCTCTCACCGAACAGCAACGCATCTAGCCGCAAGGCATCAAGGGTCAATCTTACCACAGCCCCTCGCCTGGCGCCCGGAGCCGAGATACAACATTCAGCCAATGCGACCGACAGCCCGCCATCCGAGCAATCATGCGCAGATTGCACGATTCCTTCACGGATCACCTTCAACAGGAAGTCATGAAGCGACTGTTCCGTCTCCAGGCTGAGGAACGGCGGCGACCCCTGCTCCCGATGATGGAGGACTTTCAGATACTCACTGCCGCCCAGGTCCTCCTTCGTCTTACCGAGGAGAATAATCGCATCCCCATCCTGCTTGAACCACTGGGTCATCGTCTGCTCGACCGACTCGATCAGACCCACCATTCCCAACATCGGCGTGGGATAGATCGAGAGACCGTTCGTCTCATTGTAGAAACTCACATTGCCGCTGACGATGGGTACGTTGAAATGTTCGCAGGCATCCTTCAGCCCCTCGATGGCCAACACAAACTGCCACATGATGTCCGGCCGTTCCGGGTTCCCGAAATTCAAACAGTCCGTCAGCCCGATCGGCTCCGCGCCGGAACAGACCAGGTTTCTCGCCGCCTCGGCCACCGCAAGGCGAGCGCCTTCGTACGGATGCAACAGGCAATACCGGCTATTGCAGTCCACCGTCATGGCAAGCGCTTTATTCGTCCCCTTGATCCTGACCACCGCAGCGTCTGAGCCAGGACGAATCATCGTGTTCGTCTGCACCATGTGGTCGTACTGTTCATAGACCCAGCGTTTGCTCGCAATCGTCGGCGACTCCAGCAACGACAACAGCGCTTCATTTGCATCCTTCACATCAGGCAGCGCATCGTAGTTCAGGTTCGTCAGCATGTCCTGATAGGCCGGCGGCGAATAGGGGCGCTCGTAACGCGGCCCGTCATCGGCCAACGACTTCGCAGGAATCTCCGCCACGACCTTGCCCTGATCCCTTACGCGGAGGATGCCATCACCCGTGACCCGCCCCACCACCGCCACATCCAAATCCCACTTCTTGCAGATCCTGATACATTCGTCTTCTTTGCCCGCTTGCGCTACCATGAGCATGCGCTCTTGGGATTCCGACAACATCAATTCATAGGGCGTCATGCCCGGCTCACGCCGCGGCACATCGGTCAGGTCCAGATCCATTCCATTGCCGGCACGGGAGGCCATTTCGCAGGATGAACTGGTCAATCCGGCTGCTCCCATGTCCTGAATCCCCACCAACAGATCCCCCGCCATCAATTCGAGACAGGCCTCCAGCAACAGCTTCTCGGTAAAGGGATCGCCCACCTGCACCGTCGGCCGTTTTTTCTCTGATTGATCGTCGAAGGAATCGGACGCCATCGTCGCCCCGTGAATCCCGTCGCGGCCCGTCTTCGAGCCGAAATAGATCACCGGATTACCAATGCCTGCCGCTGTTCCCAGGAAGATCTTGTCCTTGTGTGCGATGCCGAGACAAAACACGTTCACGAGCGGATTCTGCGAGTAGATATCGTTGAAGACGATTTCGCCTCCGACCGTCGGTACGCCCATACAGTTGCCATAACCGGCAATGCCGGCCACGACTCCCTTGACCAGATGCCGGTTCTTCGCGTTGTCCAACCCCCCGAACCGCAGGGCATCGAGCAAGGCAATCGGTCGCGCGCCCATCGTGAAAATATCGCGCAGAATTCCCCCCACCCCCGTCGCCGCACCCTGATAGGGCTCGATGAACGAAGGATGGTTGTGCGACTCCATCTTGAACACGGCGCAGAGCCCGTCGCCGATATCCACGGCGCCCGCATTTTCACCGGGCCCCTGGACCACACGCGGTCCTGTCGTCGGCAGCTTCCGCAAATGCACGCGCGAACTCTTATAGGAACAATGCTCCGACCACATCACCGAGAACATGCCAAGCTCGGTAATGTTCGGCTCCCGCCCCAAAATCCCGACGATCTTCTGATACTCGTCGTCCGTCAGGTTATGTTGCGCGATGAGGTCTTTGGTCATTGGCTGGCTCACAGGTCCCATAATTTGGCTTCATACTCTCAGGTTACTGATTCACCGTCAGAATCTACTCGTCTATATAGAATAGACAGAGCCTAGCCAGCCACCATCTTCAATGGCTTCTTGTCTTTCTTCAGCGACTCCAGCATCGAGAGGAATATCAGTTTCCCGTCGTCATTGCCCAATATCGATTCCGCGCAACGTTCCGGATGCGGCATCATGCCCAACACATTCCCCGCGGCATTGATGATCCCGGCAATATTATCCAGCGACCCGTTCGGATTCGCGTCCGGCGTCGACTTGCCCTCCGGAGTGCAATACCGAAGCACGATCTGCGCATTTGCCTGCATCGCTGCGAGCGTGACCGGATCGGTGTAATAGTTTCCGTCTGCATGGGCGATCGGAATCTTGAGCACTTGGCCTGGCTGGCAGGCGCCGGTGAATGCCGTGGCCGCATTCTCAACCTTCACAGACACATCCTTGCAGATGAAATGCAGCGACTTATTGCGGAGCATCGCCCCAGGCAGCAACCCGGCTTCGAGCAGAATCTGGAACCCGTTGCAGATACCGAGCACCATCCCGCCGCCCTTCGCAAAATCCTTCACCAGCCCCATCACCGGCGAAAACCGGGCAATGGCGCCGGTCCGCAAATAGTCGCCATAGGAAAACCCGCCCGGCAGGACAATCGCATCCAACCCCGCCAGCGAAGTCTCCTTGTGCCAGATCATCTCCACCGCCTGGCCCAGCACATCCTTAAAGATATGCTCGCAGTCGTGATCGCAATTACTGCCAGGGAACACCACCACACCAATTTTCATGACAACACCCTCGTGATGCGTGATGGGTGATGCGTGATGGGTAAGCGTCGACAAGGAACACCAGGCCCATTCCGCTCCGACGCTCGTTTCATAAACTCCTCACCCATCACAGATCACTCTTCACTGCAGTTCGTATCTGTATTCTTCAACAATCGTATTCGCCAGTAATTTTTCGCACATGGCTTTCACCGCGGCATCGGCCTTCGCCTTATCCGTTTCATTCACATCCACTTCCATGTATTTCCCGACTCGCACATTGCCCGCATTCTTGAACCCCAGCGTACCAAGCGCATGCTCGATCGCCTTCCCCTGCGGATCCAAGATTCCCTGCTTCAGCGTGATGTGAATTTTAGCTTTCACTCTTTGCTCCCCTGCTCGGACACTCTCGTTTGCCTGTCCACATATCTCCTGATCCAGAAAATCCCTGCGATCGTCCCGAACCCACCAAACACAAGCGCCACAAACGCCCAGCGCCAGGGTGACTCGTTCAAGCGATAGGCCATCATGCCCACCACCGCCGCCCACACCACGATGGAGGCCACCAACCCGTAATTCATGAACAACCGCAGAAAACCCTTCACAGCGCTCCCCTCTTCACTTCTTCCTTCCCTCCTCTAAAGGAAGGATGTGGCAACTCTAGAGGGGATGGTGAGGTTGTCCTCGACTGCGCGCGTCCAACGAGGGCCTTCTGAGGCCGCGCGTTGCGCGAGCAAAGAGGACGGCCTCACCGTCCCCGTGATCCCCTCACCCACAGACTCGCTTCAACACTTCTTGATACGCCTCTTCAATCTTCCCCAAATCCTTCCGGAACCGATCCTTGTCCATCGACTCCTTCGTCGTCTGATCCCAAAATCTGCAGGTGTCCGGAGAAATCTCATCGGCCAGGATCAGCTGGCCGTTGTGCAACCCGAACTCTAATTTGAAATCGACGAGGATCATCTGGCGCTCGCGGAAGAACGGCTGCAACACACTGTTTACTTTTAATGCGAGCCGCTTGATCTCCGCCATCTGCTCCGGTGTCGCCAGCTTCATCAATCGAATGTGTTCATCGGCAATGAGCGGATCACCCAGCGCATCGTTCTTGTAATACCACTCCACGATGGCCGGCTCGATCGGATCACCCTCTTTCAATCCCAGCCGCTTTGCCAAACTGCCGGCCACGACGTTGCGGACCACCACTTCGACCGGCACGATCGTCACCTTCTTCGTCAGCAGTTCCCGATCGCTCAACCGCTCGATAAAATGCGTTGGCACGCCGGCCTGCTCCAGCAGACGGAAGAGCCGCTCGGATATCTTATTGTTGACGACGCCTTTTTCGACGATGGTCCCGCGCTTCTGCGCATTGAACGCGGTCGCATCGTCCTTGAAATACTGAACGACCTGATCCGGTTTGTCCGTGGCGAACACCTTCTTCGCCTTGCCTTCGTAGAGCATGCTGCCTATGGTCATGATCTGCCCTTCATCCCCGCGGTCACGCAGACTATTGTGCTAATGCTTCCATGATTTCCGGCAAAGACATCGCCGTCCCGATCAACGTCGGATGCCCGAACCGTCTGGTGTACTGAAACTCTTTCACCTTCTCCAACGCAAGAATCAGACTGTGAAAATCCTCCAGGTTGGAGGTTTCAAAATACGTAATGAAGTCCAAATCATCGAGTCCGCTGGAGTGATAGAGCTTCCGCTTGACGGTCTTGAGGTAGGGCAGCGTGGCTTCCGTATGTTCCTTCATCATCGCCATCCGCTTGTCCTGATCGAGGGCCCACCAGTCGGCGCTCTTCCTGATCGGGATGACGATCGCATAGGGCTTGGGGCCTGCCTCGCTGGCGGCCTTGAGGTCGGCCTTCAACTGGTCCGGAAACCCCGGCACATAATTCGCTTTCTTGGTCAAGCCATGCATGATGCCGGCCGTCTTCAGATGCTTACCGAAGAGGCTGCTCTGAAGATCGAGCAGAAACTTTTGCGTCTCTCGCAGCTCAACGGCATGTATGCGGAACATGATGTCGGCATGATCCGACAGGCCGCGCGTCAGATAGAGATCGATCGCAATCTTCTCGCGATGCTGTTCGACCACACCCCGCAAGACGGTCAGATGCGCGATACGCGTCGCTTGGTCTTCTTTAGCCCAGTCCTCATCCAGCGTGAATGCGGCAATGGTACCGTAGACACCAGGCTCGCTCAGAAGTTTGTCACGATCGGCGGCCTGGGAGGTCGATACCGTCATGAGCCCGACTAATGCCAGCAAAGCAAACCGCACGATCCTAGAAGGCTTCATCGCTTCCCCCTCTTCGTTCGTTTACGCGTGACCGGGCCGAATACGCGCCGGAAAATCTGGTCGAGATGGCGCAGATAGTACTTCGGATCAAAACAGGACTGAATCTCTTTTGCCGTGAGATGTGTCGACACGAAAGGGTCCTTGCCGACTAACCCCTGTAATCCCCCAGCCCCTTTCCAGGAAGCCATGGCATTGCGCTGGACCGCTTCATACGATTCCTTCCGCTGCGCGCCCTTGTCGATGAGCAACAACAGCAATCGTTGCGAGTAGACCAGCCCCCCGGTGAGATCGAGGTTGCGCTGCATGTTCTCGGGGTAGACCACCAGGTTCTTGATCACATCGGTCATCCGCGCCAACATGTAATCGATCAGAATCGTGCTGTCCGGCATAATCACCCGCTCGACGGACGAATGGCTGATATCGCGCTCATGCCAGAGGGCGACGTTCTCCATTGCCGCGAGACTATTGCCCCGCACGACGCGCGCCAAGCCACAGAGATTCTCCGACGCGATCGGGTTCCGCTTATGCGGCATCGCCGAGGACCCCTTCTGCCCTGCCGAAAAATACTCTTCCGCCTCGAGCACCTCGGTCCGTTGCAGATGACGAATCTCCGTCGCAAACTTTTCGATGCTGGCCGCCAACAGGGCCAGGGCCGAGGCATAGGCCGCATGGCGATCGCGCTGCACGACTTGATTGGAGACAGGGTCCGGCGTGAGCCCCAGCTTGGCGCAGACATACTCTTCCACGTCAGGCCCTTGATGCGCGAAGGTGCCCATTGCACCGGAAAGCTTCCCCACGGCGATGTCCTGCCTCACGTGTATCAACCGCTCCCGATGCCGGCGGGCTTCTTCGTACCAAATGGCCAGCTTGAAGCCGAACGAGATCGGTTCCCCATGGATGCCATGCGAACGACCGACCATCACGGTGTTCTTGTACTTCAGCGCCTGCTTCTTCAGCACGGAGATCAACTCGTCGAGGTCCTCAAGGATGAGATCGAGCGCCTCGGTCATCTGTACGGCCAAAGAGGTGTCCACGATATCCGAGGAGGTCAGCCCCATATGGAGGAACCGATGCTCGGGACCGACCGAATCCACAAGCGATTCGAGGAAGGCGATCACATCGTGTTTCGTCACCTTCTCGATTCGTTCGATCCGTTTCACATCGATCGTGGCTTTCTTCGCAATCCGCGCCGACGTGCCACGCGGAACCTGTCCGGCCCGTTCGAACGCCGCACAGGCCGCCAGCTCGACCTCGAGCCAAATCTCGTACTTCCGCTTCAACTCCCAGATGGCCTTCATCTTGGGACGGGTATATCGCTCGATCATCTCCACCTCACGGTGCAGGCTCGCGGCAAGGGGCTATCGGCAAGAGGCGATGACGGATCGAACGGAAAAGAATACATGAATTACTCCCTCTAGCCTCTTGCCCCAGGCCTCTCGCCGGCCGCTTCGGCTCGCTTGGTGGCCAACGTCAATTCTTTGTTCAAGACCTGGTCGAGCACGCCGTTCACGAATTTCGACGCTTCGTCATCGCCGAAGCTTTTCGCCAACTCGACGGCTTCATTCATCGTCACCCTGGCCGGCACATCATCCATCCACATGAGTTCATAGACGCCGGCACGCAGGATATTGCGGTCCACGATCGGCATGCGACTGATCTTCCAATTGGTCGCGTATTTCGTGATGAGGGCGTCCAGCTCAGGCTTCTGCGCCAAGACCCCGGCCACGAGCCGTTCCGCAAAGGCCCTCGCCTCACCCGAAGCCTCGTTCTCTTTCCAAAACACATCCAGCCACAAACCGGACTTGCCATGAATATCGTATTGAAACAAAATCTGGAGCGCGCGCTCCCTCGCTTGATGGCGTGTTCCCATGGCTAGGCCTTGGGCTTCCGCGGTGCTCGCTTTTTGGCTGACGTTGTACGCTTCGCGCTCACCGGAGCCTCCTCGTCCACCCGTAACAGACGCATCACCGTCGCCATCTCTATCGCAGACTTGGCCGCTTCGCCCCCACGGTTAAACTTCGCCGGCTCAGCCCGCTCAATCGCCTGCGCGATCGTGTGCGTCGTCAGGACGCCGAAGATCATCGGCACGTCAGCATCCAGCGCCGCCTGCCCGATCCCGCGGCTCACCTCCGCACTGATGTAGTCGAAATGCGGCGTGTCGCCGCGAATGACCGCCCCGAGACAAATCACCGCATTGAACTGCTTCGTCCGCGCCATGGCCCTCGCCACCAAGGGAATCTCGAAGGCCCCCGGCACCCGCACCACCTCGATGTCGTCGGCCTTCACCCCATGCGAGGTCAGCCCCTCCACGCAGGAGCTCAGCAACTTACTCGTGACGAACTTATTGAACTTCGCGACGACAATTCCGAATCGCAACCCCGTCGCATCCTGTGAACCTTTACGCAGCTTCATCTCTTCGTTTCTTCTCCTTCAGCACATTCGTCACAAATTAGGGGACGGCCAGCTTGCCCTTCAACTGCGCGCGTCGAGCGACCACCGTTTTATCGTGGGGGCTCCGCGAGCAAAGAAGGGCGGGCTGGCCGTCCCCCGTCACACCTTTTTGAGAATGTGCCCCATCTTATTTTTCTTTGTCCGCAGATACTTCACATTCTGCGCACCCGGTTGGATTTCGATCGACACCCGCTCAACCACTTTCAATCCATACCCTTCGATACCCACGATCTTGCGAGGATTGTTCGTGATGAGCCGGATCTGATGCAGCCCGAGGTTGACGAGGATCTGTGCCCCCACACCGTAATCGCGCAGGTCAGCCTTAAACCCCAACTGAAGATTCGCCTCAACCGTATCGCACCCCTGATCTTGCAACCCGTAGGCTCTGATCTTATTGAGCAGGCCGATACCGCGACCCTCTTGATTGAGATAGAGCAGGACCCCGCGCCCTTCCTTTTGGATCACGTCCATCGCCTTGTGGAGCTGGTCTCGACAGTCGCATCGAATGGAACCCAACGCATCGGCCGTTAAACAACCGGAATGCACCCGGACCAATGTCGGCTCCCCGCTATCGACGCGCCCTTTCACCAGGGCAATATGCGTGATGCCGTCCACTTCGTTTTCGAAGGCCACCGCCTCGAAATCGCCGAACGTCGTCGGCATCCGCGCACTGGCCATGCGCCGCACAAAGGTCTCGCGCTGCATACGGTATTCGATGAGCGCCTTGATCGTGACCATCTTCAGCTTGTGCGCCTTGGCAAACTTCGTCAGCTCCGGCACCCGCGCCATGGTGCCGTCCTCGTTCATGATTTCGCAGATCACACCGGCAGGACTCAGCCCGGCCAACCGCGCCAAATCGACGGAGCCTTCGGTCTGCCCCGCGCGCCGTAGCACACCGCCTTGCTGCGCCTTCAACGGGAAAATATGACCGGGCCTCGCCAGATCGCTCGGCTTCGCCTTCGGATCGATGGCAACATGAATCGTCGTCGCCCGATCTGCCGCAGAAATCCCCGTCGTAATATCTTTTCGCGCATCGATGGACACGGTAAACGCCGTCCCGAACGTGGCAGTGTTCTCAGCCGCCTGCTGCGGCAACTGCAGTTCTTCGACTCGCTGGGGAGTCAGCGCGAGGCAGATCAACCCACGGGCATGTTTGGCCATGAAATTGACGGCCTGGGGCGTGACATGCTCAGCGGCAATCACGAGATCGCCTTCGTTCTCTCGATCTTCGTCATCGACGAGGATGATGAACTTGCCCCGCTTAATGTCTTTAATCGCGTCTTCGATACTATGAAATGGAGTGGACATAATGTTGCTGGTCGCTATTCAATGGGGGCACGTTGTACGGGAGGATCAATTTATCATTTCACATTGCACATTTGACATGGTTTTTTTGCCCCTCAGGGTCAACGGGAAAAACGGCCCGGTGCATCCATCGGCTGGGTCAGTCGCTGTGCCCGTCGTTCCGCCAGCAGAACGGTGCCCCAGGCGCAAGTCGCGGCGGCGGCAAAGAGCCACAAGCCTGCACGATAGGAGCCAGTAACTTCCTTCAGCGTCCCCAGCCAGAGAGGCAAGAGAAACCCTCCAATCCCGCCCGCCGCTCCTACGATCCCAGAGGCAAGACCGATCTGTTTGGGAAACCATTCCGAGGCCAACTGGAGAATCACTCCATTGCCGACCCCCATGGCGCCCACGGCTGCGACGATCAGCCCGACGGCAACCGTGACATCCGTCACGTGACCCAGCCCCGCGACCAAGCCTGCAACGAAGGGCAAAGACAATACGAGTGTTCGCAACCCCCCGATCCGGTCAGCGGCATGACCGCCAAGCGGACGGATGAGACTGCCCACCAATCCACACAAGGCAGCAATCGAGCCGGCGGCAATGCCATCCACGTGGTACTGCTCGTGAAAGAAGAGCGGCAGCATGCTGCAGAACCCGACAAACCCGCCGAACGTGACGGCATACAGCCCGCAGAGCCAATAGGCTTTCGGGTGCCGGACCATCAGAGCCACATTGTGCCACCAATGGGTATCGCGCTCGGACCGCCGGCTCTGTCGATCGTCACGCACGAACAACACGAATACGGCCAGGATGAGAAGAATCGGGAGCACCATCCATCCGAATACGGCATGCCATCCGCTCGTGGCCGCAATGCGCGGCGCGCAAAAGAGAATCAACACGGTGCCGACATTCCCCGACGCCACAATGCCCAATACCAACCCTTGATGGGCAGGCGGATAGGTCCGGCCCGCCAACGGCAAGCTCACCGCAAAGCTCGCCCCCGCGATGCCGAGCAAAAACGCGACCGCGAGCAGCTCGACATAACTATGAACGCCCAACCACCCCCAGAGGACGACCGCCAACTCGCCCAGCAGAATGAGTATTCCCGTCGGCTTCGCCCCGTACCAATCGCTGCTCCAACCGGCCAACACCCGGAGCAGCGCACCGCCCAACATCGGGAGCGCGACGACCACTGCCGTCTGCGTACCGGTCAGTTGCAGACTGTCCGCGAGTACAACGCTCAGGGCGCCCAACAGTAGCCAGACCATAAAACTGACCGCGAGATGCAGCCACGATCCAATCAATGTGGGCCAATGGCCACGCGTAAGGGCGAGAAACATGTCCGTCATCACAATCGACGTTCTCCCAATCTACAGAGCCGCCCACTATATGGGACCGCCTTTCATTCGCGCAAGATGAAGGAGACCCGCGGATTTTCAGCGCTCCGCTGACGCTTCTTTATGATAATCTCGCCCCTTATGAGTCCGCGCGACAAAGATCTCGACGAAGAACCGCTCGAACCAGAGGTCCTGGAGCCGTCCGAGGAGGAGATCTCCGAGATCAGCCCGCCTCCCGAAGCCTCTCACGCTGCAACCCCGATCGACGGGCAGGCCGCCGATATCACGGCTGTCGTGCCGGTTACGGCGCTCCAGCATTACCTGGCCGAAGTCCGGCGCTATCCCTACCTCACCAAAGAAGAAGAACTGCTCCTGTTCCATGAATACCGGAACAACGGGGACCGCGAGGCCGCCGTGAAGCTCATCATGGCTAACTTACGGGTTTCTCTCTCGATTGCCGCTGAGTATCTCCACACCGGCGCCGACCATATGGACCTCATTCAAGAGGGCAACGTCGGGCTCATGCATGCCATCAAGAAGTTCGATCCGTCGAAAAACGTGCGCTTTTACGCCTATGCCGCCTGGTGGTCTCGCGCCTACATCCTTCGGTATTTGCTGAATACCTACCGGCTGGTCAAGATCGGGACGACCCAAGATCAACGCAAGCTGTTTTATAATCTCAAAAAGGAGAAGGCGAAGCTTGAGCGCGAAGGCTTCGCCCCGGACACGAAACTCCTCGCCGACCGATTGAATGTACGGGAGCGAGACGTCATCGAAATGGGTCAACGGCTGGGCAACTGGGAACTGTCGTTGGACCAACCGCTGGGCGAAAACCAGGAAGGCAGCCTGCTGGATGTGCTGCCGTCGCAACAGGTACCAGCCGATGAGCAACTGGCACAGACCCAGTTACAGACACTCTTTCGCACCAAGCTCGCCGAATTCACGAAGACACTCGACGAACGGGACGAAGACATCTTGAGAAACCGGATTCTCTCCGAAGCCCCGCTCACCCTCGAAGACCTCGGCGGCAAGTACTCCATCACCAAAGAACGAACGAGACAACTGGAGGCCCGCATTATTAAACGGCTGCGTGACTACATTAAGAAAGACATCAAAGATTTCGACCGCTTGCGGATCTGACCGCAGGGGACCCCCACCGAAAGAATGTCTAGAATACCCCGTTATCAATAGGTTATGATGCCCCCGTCCCTGTTCTGAGGGCATGGAAGAATTTCCCCATTTCTCCCCCTTGACTTGGACGAACCCGATGCTATCTCTACTCCCGTGTTCGGCAGACCAGGGCTTCTGCTCGTTCGGGAGTACCACGATTACGCCATCGAGTTCGCACCTGTTCTACATCGTTTATTTTCACTGGGTTAACTTTAGGAGGAGGGTATCGTTATGAGCACTGCAGCCAAGGAAAAGACCGAGAAGAAAGACCTGACCAAGGGGTTCCAGCCTTTGGGTGACCGGGTATTCGTCACCTACACCGAGGAATTGGACCGCACCGCGGGCGGCATCTACGTCCCAGACAGCGCGAAAGAGAAGCCACAACGGGGCATCATCCAGGGCATCGGCAAGAAGGTGGAGAGCGTCAAAGTCGGCGACCAGGTCCTCTTCGACAAATACTCAGGCAGCAAGCTCCGCATCGAAGACGAAGAATGTCTCATCCTGAAGGAAGAAGACATCCTCGGCGTCTTCAACAGCTAATCACCACTACACATTACGACGATACTTTTTAAGGGAGGCATACCACCATGGCAAAGCAACTTATGTACGGTGACGCTGCGCGCGCGTCCATCCTCAGAGGGGTGAACCAGCTCGCCGACGCCGTCAAGGCAACACTCGGACCCAAGGGCCGTAACGCGATTCTCGACAAGAAGTTCGGCGCCCCCACGATCACCAAGGACGGCGTAACCGTCGCGAAGGAAGTCGAACTCAAGAACCCCTACGAAAACATGGGCGCCCAGCTCGTGCGCGAAGTGGCCAGCAAGACCAGCGACACCGCCGGCGACGGCACCACGACCGCAACCGTGTTGGCCCAGGCGATCTATCGTGAAGGCGTGAAGAACATCACCGCCGGCGCGAACCCGATGGAAATCCAACGCGGGATCAACAAGGCCGTCGAAGTGGTCATCAACGAGCTGAAGAAGCTCAGCAAGCCCTGCCAGAACAAGACCGAGATCTCCCAGGTTGGCACGATCTCAGCCAACAACGACAAGACCATCGGCGACCTCATTGCGGAAGCGATGGAGAAGGTCGGCAAGGATGGCGTCATCACCGTCGAAGAAGCCAAGTCCATGACCACCTCGTTGGACGTGGTCGAAGGCATGCAGTTCGATCGTGGCTACATCTCCCCGTACTTCGTGACCAACGCCGAGCGGATGGAAGCGGTCATGGAAGATCCCCTCATCCTCATCTCTGAAAAGAAGATCAGCAGCATGAAGGACTTGCTCCCGGTTCTCGAGCAGGTTGCCAAGATGGGCAAGCCCCTCGTCATCCTCGCGGAAGACGTGGAAGGTGAAGCCTTGGCCACCCTCGTGGTGAACAAGCTCCGTGGCACGCTCAACGTGACCGCCATCAAAGCCCCTGGCTTCGGCGATCGCCGCAAGGCCATGCTGGAAGACATCGCAATCCTCACCGGCGGCCAGGTGATCTCGGAAGACATCGGCATCAAGCTGGAGAACGTGAAGTTGACCGACCTCGGCCGCGCCAAGCGCGTCACGGTCGACAAGGACAACACCACGATCGTGGAAGGCTTTGGCGATCCGAAGAAGATCGAAGGCCGCGTGAAGCAGATCAAAGCGCAGATCGATGAGACGACCTCGGATTACGATCGTGAGAAGCTCCAGGAGCGCCTCGCGAAGCTCGTAGGCGGTGTGGCCGTCATCAACGTCGGCGCCGCGACCGAGACCGAAATGAAGGAAAAGAAGGCGCGCGTCGAAGACGCATTGCACGCCACCAAGGCAGCCGTGGAAGAAGGCATCGTCCCGGGCGGCGGAACGGCCTATCTCCGTTGCATCACGTCCTTAGATTCCCTCAAGCTGAACTCCGAGCAGCAAGTGGGTGTCAGCATCATCCGCCGTGCGCTCGAAGAGCCGATCCGCCAGATTGCGTTCAACGCTGGCATGGAAGGCTCCGTCATCGTTGAGAAGGTCCGGAACGACAAGAACCTCAGCGTCGGCTACAACGCCGCGACCGAGGAATATGTGGACATGATCAAGGCCGGCATCATCGATCCGACCAAGGTGTCTCGTTGTGCGTTGCAGAACGCCGCGAGCGTCGCGGGCTTGATGCTCACGACCGAAGTCATGATCACCGAGTTGCCGGAAGAGAAGAAGGAAGCAGCCGGCGGTGCGGGTGGTCACAACCACGGCATGGAAGGCATGTACTAAGAACAGACAAAGAGCGATTAGCCTATAGCTGATCGCTCGGAGTTCTTGACGAAGGCCCCAGCGGTGATCCCGCTGGGGCCTTCGTGTTTCAGGACTCGTATCGCGTTAGAATGAGCCTCGGCGACAACGAGCCTGGAGATATGTCCTGTGTTTATCGAAGTCGAATCAAACGAGAATTGCGAGGCCAGCTTCTTTGGCCGGTTCAAGGAAATCCGCCCGGCTCGCCCGGTCGTACAAGTCAAGCTCTACGACCGGAACTCCGCAGGGGAATGGTATTGGGTCATTGGCTGGCGCGACGATGCCACGTCGCCTGCGTGCCAGGCCTATGCGCAGTTAGTCGAAGACTCGGGAGCGGGACTGACGCACGTGGTCTATGGAGGAATTCATGGCCTGCGATTCAAGCCCATCTCGACCGATGAAACCTGGGGCCTCGACAGTCCGCAGCAATGGGGAGAAGCCTACCTGTCGCTCTCCAGCGAGCGCGACCTGCGCTATGCCGAGGAGCCGCCTGCGACTCGCTGACGCGCTGTAGACACAGCCTGCAACGTCGCCTTGAAGTGCGGCGAGGTCTTCGGGCTCTCGAAAAACGAGCGAAAGATCTCATGCACGAGGGTGCGATGGGCGGCATGGTCGGATTGAAACTGCGCGAGGGCGGTCGGCCGATCGGTCCCGTCATAGCCCATGCGGATTGCACAGCGCTCGAGTTCGTCTTCTTGATCCGGGAGCGAATGTGTCTGCAGATCGTGCACCATCTGTAGTTTGTGCTCCACGTCGCGAAGAAAGACGTAGGCAGCTGTCAGCGCATCCCGCTCCTTTTTGGAAATAAGCTTGAGGCGGACAAATCGCTTGAGCGCTTCGAGTGTGCTGCGGTCGAGGAGAGCCGGCACTCGACTCCCCGCCAGCACCTGAATCGTTTGCACGAAAAACTCAATCTCGCGAATGCCTCCGACACCCAGCTTCACATTGCGCTGCTCATGCCCGCGTTCCGCCATCTTCGCATCGATCTTCTCCTTGACCGATCGCACCTCATTCACCACGGCGAGCCCCTGCTCGACCTCCAGCCGTTTCGCCGAAGGGGCCAGCACAAAGGGCCGCACCATCTTGATGAAGGCCTTCCCGACTGTCATGGACCCGGCCACCGGCCAGGCCTTCAGCAGGGACAGCCGCTCCCAGACCTGGCCTCTCGTCCGATAGTATTTGGCATAGTCCTCCAGCGAGCGAGTGAGCTGCCCCACCGAACCTTCCCCACGCAAGCGGAGGTCCACCCGATACACATACCCTTCATGGGTCTGTTCGGTCAGCACTTTCGTCAGATCGCGCGCCAGACGCTCAAAATATTCCTCGTTGGAAATCCCGCCCTGCGCGGGGATTTTCGATTTCGTGCGGCCCGATACAACCGGCCTGGTTTCCCCCTCATGGGATTCGCAGACATAGAGCACGTCCACATCGGAACTGTAGTTCAGCTCATGTCCGCCCAGCTTCCCCATCCCGATGACGGTAAAGCCGGTCTCCACCCACCGCCCCTGCCGATTCTTATGCATGGGCACGCCATACCGGCCCCGTAGATCGGCATCCACAATACGATAGGCCTCGTCGATCAGGATCGACGCCAGATCTGACAGGGACGCCGTCGTTTCCACCACATCCGCCAGACGAAGCAGGTCGCGCACGCCGATACGCAACATCTCGCGGCGGCGGAAGCGCCTGATCGCATCCAGCTTGAGCTCCGGCGCCATCACGTGTCCGACCTGCTGCCGGATCGTCCCTGCCATTCCAACCCTCGTCGGCGCGTTGGATAAGACATGTTGTTCGGCCAGCCAATAGATCAGCAGAGGATCGCACACGAGAGTAAAGGCCAGTGAGTCGCTATTCCCGAAGATCGAACAGACAAGGTCCAACATGCGGGGAGAGCTGCGCAGATATTCCAGAATGGCCGACCGGCTGACTCCGCTGTCGAGCCACCGCTCCCAATGGTTCAAGGCCTGATCCGGATCGGCGGTCCGGCCGATCGCCTCAAGCAGCAAGGGCAGGATGTCTGCCAACAGTCGCCGCTGGTGCGGATCGCCCGCCATCAGTTGCAGATTCGCATCGGCGTCCTGAATGCGGCTGAGTCCGTACGATCGAAGGATCGCATCGACCTGACCCGGCTCCAGCCCGGACGCTAAGATGATGGGCGTGGGATCCAGCCTGGCAACCGATTCGGTTGTTGGCAAAGATGGAACAGCAGGCTTCACCGGCTTCTTGCGACGTTCAGTCATGGGCGGGCATTATACCGGCCATCTCACAGTCACACAACGAAGCCATCTTCGGCTATACTCCTGGCCATGACGGATGAACCGGGAACCCGCGAATCCCTGCTCAAGACCTTGGCCCCCCTCTGTCCTGATGTCGAGGATGAGGTGCTGCGGGACTTCGTGTCACGGATGGATGCCGAGTATTTCGAGCGGTTTCAACCGAATGCCATCGCGCAGCATATCAAGCTTGCCGACAAACTCACCCCGGAGCACCCCTGCGAACTCTCGGTGCTCGACCGGCAAGCAGGGCAATCGGAAATCAGCCTCGTCGCCTACGACTACTTCTCAGAATTTGCCACGATCTGCGGCCTGCTCTCCGCCTTCGGCCTGAATATCGAAGAAGGACGCATCTACACCTTTGCCGATGTGGCAGCCCAGCCGGCTCGGCCAGCCTCAGCCGGGCCATCGAAACGGCCCAAAGGCCGCCCCGGCCTGAGCCGCAAGAAGATCGTCGATGTCTTTCTCGTACATCCGGTGAATGGCGAGCGCTTCTCTACGCCGGAACGGACCGCTCTCGCAGAGGCGCTCACCCACATGATCCAGCTACTCGACAACGGACAATTCGAAGAGGTCCGCCAACAAGTGAACCGCAGGCTGGTCGAACGGTTGGGGAAACAACGGAGCGCCTTCACCGGGCTCCTCCATACCGTCCAGATCACCTTCGATAACAGTCAGTCCCAGGCGGACACGATCATGGACATCCGGTCGGATGACACCCCGGCCTTCCTCTATGCCTTCGCCAATGCCCTGGCCATGCGCAACATCTACATCACCAAGGCCCAGTTTGAAAACGACGGGACCAAGCTCCATGACCGTTTCCACGTCAGAAATCGTTATGGGAAAAAGCTCCTCGATCCGGACGATCAACAACAGCTGCGCCTGACCGCCGTGCTCATCAAACAATTCACCCATGCCCTGACCTGGGCTCCCGACCCTGGCAAGGCGCTCGAATCGTTCGACCAGTTCCTGGACCTGATCGTCCAGGATACTGGGAAGAAGGCCAAGAGCCAGGCGCTCGATTTCCTGAGCGACAAGAGAAGCTTTCCCGTCTTGGCCCGCCTGCTGGGCGCGAGCGACTTCCTGTGGGAAGACTTTCTGCGCCGCCAGCATAACAACCTGCTCTCGATGCTCGCGGAATATCGGGATGCGCCCCTCATCAAGCCACGGGCCACCCTCCGGAAAGAGCTCGACCGGCTGGTAGCCCGCGCCAAAACAGACGAGACGCGCAAGGAAGCTCTGAACCAGTTTAAGGATCGCGAACTCTTCCGGATCGACATGAAACATATCGTAGAGCCGTCGAGTCCTCTGCCTGATTTTTCGCTCGCGCTCACGGAACTGGCCGAGGTCATCATGGAACGGAGCCTCGCCGATTGCCGCGCCAAGCTGGAGAAGACCTATGGAAAGCCGAAGCTTGACGACAAAACCGCCTGCCCCTATGCCGTCCTCGGCCTGGGGAAATTAGGAGGGCGTGAGCTCGGCTATGCCTCGGATATCGAGGTGCTGTTCATCTATGAGGGATCGGGCAAGACCAGCGGGAAGAAGAGCATTGGGAACAGCGAATTCTTCGAACGGCTGACGCAGGAACTCCTAGGCTGGATCGAGGCCAAGCAGGAAGGCATCTTTCATCTCGACGTGCGATTGCGCCCGCATGGAGGCAAGGGCTTCCTGGCCAATGCCTTCGAGGAAGTCTGCCGCTACTACAGTCCGACCGGACTCGCCGCACCCTACGAACGGCAAGCCCTCATCAAGCTGCGGCATATCGCCGGCGACGCTGCATTGGGCCATCGACTGGAGGCCTACCGGGATTCGTTCGTCTATGGCGGCGCCCCCTGGGACATCCCCACGGCACTGGACCTCCGGAAGCAACAACTCCAACAACTGGTCAAGCCGGGACAGGTCAACGTGAAGTATAGCCAGGGCGGGGTCATCGATATCGAATATGCCGTGCAGTATCTCCAAGTGATGCATGGGCACAAACGCCCGAGCCTGCGCACCCCGAATACCCTGCAGGCACTCGCCGCACTGGTCGAGGCAGGATTGGTTTCGCGCGCCGATGGGGAGAGCCTCCGGAAAGCCTATGTCTTCACGAGAACCTTGATCGATGGATTGCGCATGGTGCGAGGCAATGCCAAGGATCTCGTCCTCCCTCCGCCTGACTCAGAGGAGTTTATCTTTCTCGCCCGCCGTGTCGGCTACGCGACAGATGATTGGCAGGCAGGAGCGAAGCATCTGCAGACGGATATCGAGGAGCACATGAAGCTGACAAAAGAATTCTACGAACGGACATTCGGGCGTCTATAGTCCCATGAAGAATCCCGCCGGCCATGAGTTATAGGAAGACCGTCTATAACTCACCCCCTCCGACAATAGTCAGTGTCGACATTTTCGAGCGGGTGTACCGCGCTACGTAAACCCATTTCCAGTGCGTACCTGGTGGCTGAACTGAACCCTCTGCATATTCGGCTCAATTTTCAAGCCTTTCATGAGCCGATTCGCTCCCTTAATCGGCTCAGCATGGCATTGAAGCGCAAATCCAGAGACGAGGGGGAGGCCTCCCCCCTTCTTGACTTCATCTCTTATGAAAATTATGATGTAGTCCCATTTGAATCTACATAAAGGGAACCCATGAGATTTACCAACGTTCGCGAACTCAAAGCCAAAACATCTGAAATGCTCAGAACGGTCGAACAAGGGAACACCGTGCTGGTGACCACCCATGGACGCCCGACGGCGATGCTGGTGCCGGTGACAGAAGACGATATCGAGGACGCCTTGCTGGCCTATAGCCCGACCCTTCGAAAGAAAATTGAAGCGGGCCTCAAGGACATCCGCGAGAGCCGAACCATGCTGCTGGCTGACTACAAAGCCACGCGCGCAAAGAAAAAGAAGGCGCGCACTGCGTGACCTGCCAAATCTTTCTCTCCGAGAAAGCGCAACGTGACCTCGACACCTTCTCCGATAAGATCGCCAATCAAATTCTCGCCGACTGCGCCCGCCTCGCCGACAATGCCATTCCAGACGGAAAACGGATCAAGAAGCTGCACGGATTCAAAGAAACGTTGTATCGCTTGAGGGCGGGCGACTACCGAGTGGTGTTCAAACGATCCGGCACTCGCATCGACATCGTGCGAGTCCTGAGCAAGCCAGACTTTCAGAAGGCCTATTAAGCGATAGGAATGACGGGGGATCGACCAGGTGCCTTCCTTGCTCGCGGAACGCGCACGATCAGAATGTGCTCGTTCGACGCGCGCAGTCGAAGGCAACCTTGGCCACTCCCCCCCCAAAGAGAGGTTGAGAAAGAACACCCTTTGCTGGACGAGCGCACCCAGGGATAGACCGGCCAAGCTTGAAGACGTAGAATGACCCCATTATTTTCTCCCAAGGAGAGGTTTGGAACATCAATGGGGCGACTCGATTTCTCGAACTAACAGATAACGCATTTTGTGCCCTTAGGTTAAACGATAAAAAGAACGGCAACCAAGCACCAAGACAGGTAATAATGGATCCAGAACGTATCCCAGCCCCGCTTATTCATATCGTTGCTGACGTTCTTTCCACTCATCACCAGAGCCACACCAAAATCAGCACACTGTTCCTCGGGTGTAGCGCCCCTGAATTGTCTACAGGTGGGAATCTTATTAACAGAATTACAGCATGGCTTAAGGAATCGGAGAGGCCTTTCTCACTCCTTGGATGCGTTCTCGAGAGCTTTATGGAGTTAGATACCCAAAGCCCTGACTGGCTCAAAGGAAAGGAAAAGATTGCGAATGCCCTTTCGAAATACGGGTTGGCCTATGAGCGCGGGGGACGGATTATTGGAGGAGCTACTGGCGCTCCAAGCAGAACCCTTGATGCCATCATTCAAACCAGAGACCTTCCCGCGGTTCGGGCTGAATTTGACCGAGCAATTGATACAGTGGAACGTGATCCACCCACCGCAATAACGTCGGCTTGCGCTATCGTTGAATCGCTCTGCAAGGTCTACATTAACGAAAATGGTCTCACCTTACCTTCAGACTAATCCATCCGCCCTCTTTGGAAAACAGTTCAAGAACACTTAGGCCTCGGGCCTAAATCGGCCGTTTCCGATGATATGCGGCAGATTCTCGGCGGGTTAGCAACAGTCTTAAATGGAGTCGGTGATTTACGGACACATGCTGGGAACGCACATGGAAGAGAGACAGGAGAATTTACCGTTGAACCACGGCACGCTCGTCTTGCTATCCATGCCGCGCATACTCTAGTAAACTTCGTTCTTGAAACCTGGACGCCTCCCCTCGCTTCTAAGGTCCGAAGAGATGCGAACCGTTGAATCTATTATAAGCTTGCTGGGTCTTGCCGTTACCCTGTTTGCGTGGATCATTCCACAGGATCGGATTGGATACGAAGTAAAATTCACGCTTCTCGGGATAGGACTCACCATTGTAGTTCTTGGATTAGGCCTGTTGGTGAACGGCTGGCGGCGTGGCCGCAAGAAGCTAAAGTCGATAGATCAGCTATCAGAGTTTATATCAACGGCTATTCGTGATTTGATCAACAAGCCACGGCCACCCCAATCAGAAATGGAAGTGTTCGCTACGGAGTTGAAAGAGCAATACGACAACTGGTGTATAGGAGTTAATCAAATCCTTTCAAATAAATCCTATTTTACGCACTCTGACTTTTTGCACTTCGACCGCCTGGGCTTCATCCCTCCGATCGTTATGACTCGCCACCCTAACGCAGATCATACGCTTGCCATGCTAAATGTAAAAATCGACAGACTGCGCGAAATTATTTCATGGAATAGATAAGCGGAGGGGAAGAACTAAAGAACGAACCAAAGTGGTCGGGATGAACTGCCCAGTTTCTTGGCAATACTAGATTCGGTAAAAGTAAGAATTTCCTTATCTGAACGATAGTCTAATGGTGAAGTGGATGAAACTTATAGTCTGTTTGGTCGCTCTACTGGTTGTCGCGGGATGCGCCTCACACGGGAAGCTCGTAACTAGCGAGCAGGTCACATGGATTCAGAAAGGAGTAACAACGAGAGATGAGGTAATAAGACGGCTCGGCAGCCCTAATTTCCCCGAAATTCCATCAGCCTCCACAATGTTTTCCACGGAATACGAAACGACCACTGAAGAAACAGTTGAGAATGGCAAGAAGGTCACTCGCGGGACCATGAGAGTTGTTCCGACGAAAGGTAAGCGGACAATTGCCCAGTACTTCTATGCCGAATCTGCTGCATTCGCTGGGACTACAACGAAAGACTTTTGGATTTGCTACGATGAGCAAGGAACAGTTCAAAACTTTGGATTCTCTGACACGGCAATCTCAAGTTGTCCCTAATTCTATTACTTTTTATCCCGAGGTAGAATAATAGGCCTGCACGGTCACTCTCCACTCCGCCCATTGCCCCCACCATCTCGTTACGCACGCATGCCGTAACCTTCGACATTGACAGTCACAGCCTAGAAAAGTAGCCTGTGCCCATTTCGCCCCCCTCCTTATTGAAGACACGCTATTGAGTGCCACTCCTATTGTTCGATTCTGCCGAGTGGCCTCATGCTACCGGTGGGTTCGGCTAGCTGCATACATCCCTGGCTGGTGGCTTCGGGAAGGAACACAAGAAGATGAAGCACGAAAAGCGAATGTCGGTTGCCATTGTCGGAGGCGGACTTGCGGGCTTATATGCTGCGCGGCGGCTTCAGGCGCTTGGCATCGGCTTCCAACTGTTCGAGGCCCGTGATCGGCTTGGCGGTCGCATTCTCTCCGCCAACGACATGGGTCAATCTTCGAACGATGGCTTTGACCTTGGCCCTTCATGGTTCTGGCCGGAGATGCATCGAAGTATGGCGGCTCTCGTTAAAGAGTTGGGTCTTGCGACCTTTCCCCAACATCGCGATGGAGATGTGGTCGTTGAACAGATGTCGCGTGAAGAGCCGAGACGTTATCAGGGAATGCCACAAGAGCCTCCATCAATGCGTTTTGCTGGTGGAACCGGGGCATTAATTCAGGCCCTTTCCGATACGCTCCCCCCAGAAGCATTGCGGCTCGGCATGCATGTGCGCCATGCGACGCTCACCAGCTCTGATATCCTGTTAACAATCGTAGCCCCCAACGGGACTGAGCATGAAGTCGCGGCGGAGCAGGTGATCTTCGCGCTTCCACCACGCCTGCTCGCCTCATCGGTGTCCTTTACCCCTGACATCGAACCGGCCACAGCACGTCGCTGGCGCGACACGGCGACATGGATGGCGCCCCACGCGAAGTTTTTCGCGCTCTACCGGCAGCCCTTTTGGCGCGAAGCCGGGTTGTCTGGAACGGCTCAAAGCCTGGTGGGCCCTCTTGCCGAAATACATGATGCCACCACGGCCTCGGGCATGCCGGCCCTCTTTGGATTTCTTGGCATAGGCGCGGACCAGCGAGCAGTCCTAGGAGAAGGTGCGCTCACGCATGCCTGCCTTGAACAACTCACTCGACTGTTTGGACCGGAAGCCGGACGACCTTACGCCACGCTCCTCAAGGACTGGGCCGCAGATCCTCTCACTGCGACAGCAGCAGACCGTTCACCAAGCGGGCATCCCGAACCTACACGAACGTCCTGGGTGAATGGTGTCTGGAAAGACCGTCTGTTTCTTGCTGGCAGCGAAACAAGTACCACGGCGCCTGGCTACTTGGCCGGAGCCATTGCAGCAGCCGAACGGGCCGTCATTGAAATACAGGGTAGCAGGGAATAATTGGGGGTAGGCTGAGTGGTGACCTATAGGAAACGAGGGCAGGCCTTGTAATCAAACATCAAGAGGCGGCGCGGGGCTGTGGCTGGGGCTCAGAGCGGACATCGCCGGAGGAGCGGGGTCCCGGTCGAGGCTCGGCTGAAAAAGAAAGCGGAAACCGACCGAGTCTGCGAGGGAATGTCCAAAGGCTGCCGCTGTACGCCGGGACGGACGCAGTTGAACAATACCTCCACCTGGCGTCTCCCCATGCATCTCAATCTGTTGCCTTGACTCCCTCACCATCCCGCCTATACGTTCTCTCACCTACGATTCATCTGCTATGCAAAGGAACGCCCAATGACCACGTTGTTCACCCCGCTGCAGGCCGGGGACATCCACATACCCAACCGCATCGTCATGTCGCCACTCACCAGGGCGAGAGCCGGCCCCACACACATTCCCAACGACATGATGGTGGACTACTACTCCCAACGGGCTTCGAGCGGGCTCATCATGACGGAATGCACCATGGTCGATGCCCATGCCTGCGCCTTCATCGGTGAAGGCGGCATATACAGCCCCGCGCACGTGGACGGCTGGTCACGAGTGACAGATGCCGTGCATGACAGGGGTGGCCGCATCTTCATGCAGATCTGGCATCCCGGTCGTGCCGCGCACTCGTTGTTGAACGGGGGCGAGCAACCGGTCTCCAGCAGCGCCACAGCAATTCGCAATGGTGGGACCAAGACCCCGGAGGGCGCCACGCCCTACGAAGTCCCCCGCGCGATCCGCACCGAGGAAATGCCGCGGTATGTGGAGATGTTTCGGCTCGCCGCGCAGAACGCCCAGCGGGCAGGCTTCGACGGGGTGCAAATCCATGGTGCGCACGGTTATTTGGTCGACACCTTTCTCCGTGACGGCGTCAACGTACGCACGGATGCCTATGGGGGCTCTGTGCCCAACCGAGCCCGTTTTCTGCTCGAGGTGATGGATGCCGTTATCGGCGTCTGGGGTGCCGGGCGCGTCGCGGTCCGGATCTCGCCCCTGGTCCCGTTCAACGACATGGTCGACAGCCAACCCGAAATGCTGGTGACCTATGTGGCGCAGGAATTGAGCCGACGAACGATCGCGTTCCTCGAAATACGGCACGAGGACCATGCCTTGCCTGAGGAGCAAGCCATCCTGACGATCGCCCGCCGACATTTCCAGGGGGTCTTGATGAGCAACGGGAGCTACACACGTGAGAGCGGCGAATCGATGGTGGCATGCGGAGCGGCCGATGCAATCGTGTACGGGCGTCCGTACATCGCCAACCCGGACCTGGTCGAACGCTTCGCGAAACAGGCCCGGCTCAACGAGGTCAACTATGATCGGCTCTATGGTGGTGGACCAGACGGCTACAGCGACTATCCCGCCCTGGCCGCAAGCTGAATCCCCATTACGACGGGCCAATAGGAAAATGGGATGAGGGTCGTTGCTTGACCTTGCACCTCGACGAAAGACTGCGGCTCAGGTCTGACATCGCCGGAGGAGTGAGGCCCAGTCGAGTGTCCGCTGAGATGGACAGCGGACACTGACTGAGCCTTCGAGTGAATTTCCGAAAGCTGCCGCAGAGTCAAACATGTCCTTCCTAGAGACGCGGGAGCCGGTGAGCCTCAGCCCCACGTAGATGAGTCGAAACTAAAAAGCGGTCCAAGAGAAACGGCGATCCTTCCCGAGTGCCCGACGTCCTGCAACCTCGACCGTCCACATTTCGCGACGCGCGTCGTCCCACCTCTCGCGCAATACACGCATTTTCAATTTCAGCCCGTTGACACTTTTATTCCAGAAAAGTAGCCTGTCTGCATTCTCAGCGTCCGGACAACATTTGCAAGCAGTTAAAAGAAGAACTGGCTGTTGGCTCGGCGAAATACTGAGGAGTCGCCATTCGCGCGATCATTGAATAACGTAACAAGATCGGCTGGGTCGTATTATTAGTGGCAGCTGGCAGCGAAGGGGACGCCGCGCTAGAACCTCCCCCAATTCTCATCCGCAGTATTGTTTGGCCTAAACCTCTCAGGTCCTAGTCTTTACATGGAACCAGAATACTTCTTTCTACTCCTCAGCATTGGGTTACTAGGAATTCCAGTTGATGTGTACGTCACGGAGGATCACATGAAAAAGTTAGACGCATTGACCCAGTCGATATTGGCTGCAGTCATGATTTCAATAGCGGTGTTTCTGGTTTTTTGGATATGGGCCTTCTCTGATTATGCAAACCTTCAAGCGTTTGTGAAAGATCAACAATTTCCTTTGTTGGCACTCGTGGTAGCTCTTGGCGCCTATACCAGCAGTGTAGAGCAAAAACTTCGAGAAACTGCAACGCAAAGGAAGAAGTTGTCGCTGCCCGCAACTGACCTCGAAGAAGATCTCAAAAGGCTGTATGTGGTGGATGGCCTTTTGATGCTAACCGGAGTCACGGTCATGTTCCGGATCATTTGGTGGATTCATAGCCCAAAAGACGTAAGCCCTTCGCCGCTCATCGATTGCTTGATGCTCGGCATGCTAGCGGTGAGTATTTTGTATTTTGCATGGTTACATATATTGCAATGGAAGAAGTGAGAAAGTGCGTTGTGTCGCATTTGGCAATACCATCGGAGAGTTTGGGAGACAAACGAAGGGATCGGGAGTCTTTTCTGATTGCCCGGCGTGATGCAATCCCGAACGAAGATTGAGAGTCAGATCTTGCAATCCAACATCAAGGGGTTTCGTGGGCTCAGGTCTGACGTCGCCGGAGATGTGGGGCTCCGTCGAATGTCCGCTGAGATGGACAGCGGACACTGACAGAGCCCGCGAGGGAATTTCGGAAAGCTGCCGCTGCTGAAACATACCGCTACTTGGCAGAAGAAATGTAGTCAGGCCTGAGTATTGACTTATTTGTGAGCGGAACACCTGCGCGACGACTGCCGAGCGCATGGCGCAAGGGAGATACCACGTGGAATCAGGCCTTTGCCGGCTGACGGACCTATTGTCTCGTCCCTACCGGGGGCTACTTCGGCGGATCTTCGTGATCTTCCCCTCGGAGCACCTTCGCCTCCAGAGCGTCCACTTCGACGAGGTAGCCTATGCAAGCCATGAGGACTTGCCGCCGTTGCTGAATCGACTTCATCTGACGGTCTCGCACCGTCGCCTGCTGCGCCGACTCCGGCATGTTCACCATCGCTTCCGCTTCTCCGATGGTCGCATACTTATAGGTTTCCAGCCACTTGCCGTCCTGACAGTTGAGATTGAGGAGCAGTTGCTCGGTTTCGTCATCGAACGTGCGTAGTGCTTTGCTCCCTGCTTCTTCATGCATCAACAGATCCAATTTTTTCATTTGCTGTTCGAGCCGGTTGGTCCGACCGATCGGCGCGAACGACGCGTTGGTATTAGGCATGTTCGGTCCTCCGTTGTAATAGATCAATGACTTCCTGTTGGCTACCTTACGACCTGGTCCACGACTCCTTGCATTATAAACTCACAGCCCGCCTTATGCACCTAGGCCATGGACAAGTCACATACCTGAGTACTCCGTCCCTCCTCTCCAACAGCCGCTCATGCGCTCTTATTGACAGGACCCACTTCGGCCTGTAGCGTCGACCCATTCGTCCCGATTCCGGCTGAACTCATTCCACCGGTCTCGGGGCTGCTGCCCCTATGGATACTGGAGGCTCCCTGGTACGACTCCGATTCTCGCGCAGGGTACGCGTCACTACCATCCTGATCACAGGCCTACTCCTCCTGGCCGGCGGTCTGGCCTGGTTCCTTCATCGGTACGATACTTCGCCGAAACAGGTGGTGCCGCTCCGCTCCTTCTCGGACCAGGAGTACCCCGATAACCCTGAGCGGCGGAGCCGCAGCTATGGCACCTATCCGCATCGTGACCTGCATATTGAACGGCTCGATCGCACACACGTTCGTTTTGTACTGACGGCAGGATCTGATCGGGCGACGCAGATCGAGTTGCGAGACGTGGACCTGTCGCTCATGGTGGCAGCGGTCCCCCGCCGAATCCTCTCAGATCCCGGACTGACAACAGTGGGATTGATCGATCGCGAATGGAATCGGCAACAGGTCCGGTTTCGTCGCGACGCCCCCCACGTGCTGGTGCACGAGGGAGGCGACGGGTTTGAACAGCGCTCGTTGAGCCGTATAGATCTCGCCAGGAACTGTTTGAACGCAGGCCTCTGGGAGCTATTGCTGTTCACCATCGAAGACGGCGAGGAGCGGCTCTACGCCCATCTGTGGTTTACCTTCCCGCTCGGCCTCTACAAAGACCTCTTCGAAGAGGTGAACGGTCTATCGTACTGGACCTACTGGTGGTCGCTGGAACATTGGGTCGATCCGGCCGGGACGCCGATCCGTCTGGACCTGCTTCGAACCGTCGAGCGGGAACAAGCCATGTCCGCCGATGTGCGATGGGATGAACCGGTGGCTGTCATGGGGGAGCAGGTCCTGAAGCGGAGAAATATTCTGACGCCGGCCGCCGCCACCTATCGCGACTGGTACCGCCAGCCGGTTCAGTTTGCCAGCTTTATCCCGCCGGGAATATATTCACGCGCAGACCCACGGGACACCCAGTTACACTACCTCGCAGATGTGACCGGCGCGACGGTCCGGCAAATCGCGATGGCAGGAGGGCCCCATGGATTGTTGGAGGTTGAGCTTGGGTTCCGGAGCAACCAGACCGGTGAGTCGACCAAGTTGATACTCGGAGGGCTGCAAATCTCAGCGCTCCCGGCGTTGTCGCCGCAGCAGTACGATCAAGGCTGGAGGGTGCCAATGGGCATCGGGAACCCGAGTTTCGTCGAATCCTATGACGCGCTCGCGGCCAATCCGCCGATGCAACGGACGTTTTATGGGTTTCATCTCGATGCGCAGAACCGCTGGCTCGATCATCATGCCATCGGCGTGGATGGCCCACTGCTGCATCGGGATGTGGCCGACCCCTCGCTGCTCCACCTCTATCTCTTGAGCTATGAACGTCACGCGATCCTGAACCATATCATCCTCACGCTTCCGCTGGAATGGCACTCACCGACCCCTCAGCCTCGCAATGAGGTTGGCTCAACTCCTCCCATCCAGCGATGAGAGCTCAAGACACTCGGTCGCCTCTGTTTCCCGCTCCTCACACTGCCATTGTGGTCGGCGTCTCTTTGGCTGGTGCAGGTTTCTTGGCTCCTCCACCCCGCACCCGATGCATCTTCTCCCGCGAATGGTAGGGCACCAATCCTTCCAACACCATCGGCAGCCTGTCGCAGGGCACATCTTCCATGATCTTGACCGCCAGCTTCGAGTCTGGCCCTGAGCGGCCTCCCACGTAGATATCGACCGCATCGACCACCTTCCCCTCGACCTTGGCCTTCTTTCCCAAGAACCCGATATCCGCCACGAGATGATTCCCGCAGGCAGCGGGACAGCCGGACCAATGCATGGTGATCGGTTTGAGCGCGCTCCCCAGGCGGGCCTCCAGCGCCTTCGCCGTTTCGACTGCCCGGCTCTTCGTTTCGATGACCGCCAGATTACAGTAGTCGCTCCCCACACAGCTCACCAGCCCCTTGTAGACCGGTGAGGGGTTATAGGCGAATTGCTTCACCAGCGGCTCCTGGTCGAGGTCGCCGATCTTGCGATCGGAGACGTTCGGTATGATCAAGGCTTGCGCCGGGGAAATCCTGACCTCCCCCGTTCCATACTTCTCTGCCAAGGCTGCGATCTTGGCTAAGTCGTCATGCGTAATACGGCCCACCAGGACTTTGAGCCCCACATAGTTCATACCCGGTTGTCTTTGCCGATAGATGCCGACATGGCTCTTCTCGACGGCTTTTCGCGCATCGATGCCCGCCGGCGATAGTTTCTTGCCCACTCGCGTTTCGACTTCCTTTCGGAACCGGTCTTCACCCCATTCCTCCAACAGGAAGGCCAATCGGACCTGCGTACGATTCTCCCGCGATCCATGGTCCCGAAAGATCTCTATGATCGCGCGGCACAGGGCCAAGGCTTCGCCCTCGGTCACAAAGATGTCGAGCGGCGTCGCGATCCGGTACCCGCCCGAGCCAAGTTTACCGCCAGCCAAGAGGTTGTACCCGAGGCTCTTACCGTTGGTGCCATCGTGATAGGCCGGCACGAGGGCCAGGTCTTGTGTTTCCATGTGCACACAGTTGTCCGGGCAGCCTGTCACCGCGACGTTGAACTTCCGTGGCAGGTTCGAATAGGCCGGATTGCCAAGAATCTCTTCGTTGATGGCGCGCACGATGGGCGTCGCATCCGACAGTTCCTCCGGACTCAACCCGGCCACCGGGCAAGTCATCACGCCCCGCACGTTGTCCATGCCGGTTTGGAGGGAGGTCAGCCCCACTTCCTCCATCTTGGCAAAGACCGCCGGCACGTCTTCAATCCGGATGTGCCGGAGCTGTATTTGTTGCCGTGTCGTCAGGTCCAACACCCCGTTGCCGTAGGTCCCGGCAATCTCGGCCAGAGCCCGCAGTTGATAGGAGCCGGTCTTGCCGCCCGGTATCCGCACCCGGATCATGAAAAACCCCGGCGTAGGATTCCGCAGAAAGAGGCCATACCATTTGAGGCGCTGAACATCAGCCTCGGGGATGGATTCCCAGCCACTCTTGGCATATTGGGCGATCATGTCCCGCACAGCCAACCCGTCGCGCTCCGTCTTGATGGCCTCGATTTTGTTCATGTTCCCTTCTCCAATGACACACGGTAATCAGCCCCGGTTCGTTTGAGCACCACGAGGCCTGCACGATTGAGTCGATCGACAACTGAGAACACCGTGACCCAGTCCAGCCCGGGCAGCCGGGCCAAGTCTTCGAACGAACTCGCGCCGCATTCACGCAGCCGTTGTACCACACAATCCTCATTCGACATGACGGCACGATCATGTGACGTCGCCATGGCTCCCTCCTCTCTTATTGAATCCTGGTTTCAGCAGGCCTCCCTCGCCGGAACGACCCGCGGCAATTCCCTGGGCTCAAGACAGGCGACGGTATAGGGACTCGCGAGCCAATACAGACCACCGACGAACAGCCCGCCGCCGACGATGTTTCCCAATACGACGTAGAACTGGTTGTACCAATAGCCTGTCCAACTGACGGCGTCCCCATGGGGGAGAAACAACGCCATGCCGAGAAACGATTGATTGGCAACGCTATGCTCGAATCCGGTCCCGATAAACGCGAACAGGCACCAGAAGATCAGCATGATCTTGGCCGCATCATTCGTCGTTCGCCCGGAGGTCCAGACCGCCAGGCAGACGAGCCAGTTACACAAAAGACCCCGAAAGAACAGCTCCCACGCCGGCAGCGACATCTTCATGGCCGCCACGTTTCCGATCAGGTCGGCCTGCGGTCCCTTGGACAGGACACCCGATTGGACGACCAGCCAGGCCAGCACCAGCGAGCCGATGAGATTACCGACCCAGGACCATACGTTGAGCTTCGCCACTTGGGTCCAGGTAAGACTACGCGACAGCCCGCCAATCACTCCGGTCATGTTATTCCCGGTGAACAATTCCGATCCGGCAAAGATCACCAATGTCAGAGCAACCCCGAAGGACACACCCATCACCAGCTTGACCATCGGCGATCCGACCGCGGCTAGCGGCCCGCCGAGGCTGAATATCAATGCGATGCCGAATCCCACGTAGACACCTGCCAGGGCCGACAATATGAGATACCGTGGCAGCGAGACCTCCAGGAATCGATGTTTCTTCGCCGCCAACGATGCAATCCTCTCGTGATCCGTCGTATACATCGAGGTCTCCTTTGTCCTTACGTTCAAAAAGCACAACGGCGTCCGTCTTCCCGTAAAGGAGACGGACGCCGTTGTCCGCTTCGCATCGCTCTCTGTCGTTACAAGGCAGGAACGCCTTTGTTCCCGCATCCGATCATCCGTTCTTCAGCCAAACCTAGAAAGTCTTATATTCGAGCCACTTCCCGTTCAGCGTAATCTTGCACCGGGCTTCGCCCTGGCTACCTGTCACCTTTTCCATGTCGAGCGTGAAGTCGATCGCGCTCATGATGCCGTCGCCGAACATCTCGTTCGCCTGCTCACGCATCGAGTCCCCGTAGACCCCGATGATCTCCAGCAAACGATACTTGAACGGATCCGTCGTATTCGGAAAATCGCCTCGCACCGGGAACTTGCTCAAGGATGCGGTCAGCTCCGCATCCAGGCCCAGGAGATCGCCGACTTTCTTCGCGTCATCAGCCGG
The DNA here is from genome assembly GCA_030684575.1 of Nitrospirota bacterium. Lineage (NCBI taxonomy): Bacteria > Pseudomonadati > Nitrospirota > Nitrospirota bacterium. The sequence goes on from JAUXVD010000001.1 coordinate 46,708, forward strand.
CAACTTGTGGGTCCCCTGCAAGACCGCTGCGACGAAGGTGGGATTTCTTCCGACCGCTTTGGCCACCTCAGCGATCGTCACCTTCTTCTCCATCCGCTTGGCTTTAATCGCGTCTTTCGCCTTCTTCGCTTCCATCGCATGTTCCTCCTTGGTTATTGCACGCCTCAACACAGATCCGCCGCTCCCGCATCAGAACCTCACAACGAGCGGCGCGACCCCCGCAGTCTCTTCCGCTGCGCCACCCACGGCTGCCGCGCCGTGCGAGGCGTGGCGGACCAGAAAATGAATGACATGGTTCCTGATCTTGTAATAGTGCGGATGCTCGATGACCGAATCTCTCGTCCTGGGGCGAGGGATCGTGACATCTACAATCTCCGCCACGCGCGACGAGGGCCCGTTCGTCATGAGCATGATGCGGTCGGACAAGAGAATCGCCTCGTCCACGTCGTGCGTGACCATGAAGACCGTGTTGCGCGTGGCGTTCCACATCTGGACCAATTCCTCCTGAATGACGCCCCTGGTCAGCGCATCGATCTGCGCGAAGGGCTCATCGAGCAACAGAACCTTGGGCTCAATTGAAAAGGCCCTGGCAAGACCGACTCGCTGTTTCATGCCTCCCGATAGGGCGATCGGCCGCTTATTCTCTGCTCCCGTCAGGCCGACCAACGCAATGTACTTATGCACATGCGCGACCACCTGATCATGGCTCCAATCCGGATAGGCCGATCGCACCGCGAGGGCGATGTTCTCGAACACGGTCATCCAGGGCATGAGGGCGAAATTCTGGAAGACGACCATCCGATCCAATCCGGGACCGGACACCTCGCGTCCATTCAAGATCACTCCGCCTTCCGACAGGGTTTCCAACCCGGCGATGATATTGAGCAGGGTGCTCTTGCCACATCCCGAATGGCCGATCACCGTGACGAACTCGCCCTTGTCGACTTTCAAGGTCACGTCTTTGAAGATACACACGTCTCCGCCTCCGGCATGGCCGGGGAAAAACTTGCTCACATGATCGACGACAAGAAATGACATGGGTTACTCCTGATAGGTTACGAGACCGGCGAGTTTGTTGAATCCTGAGTCTAAAATCATGCCGACAACTCCGATAACTAAGATGGCGAAGATGACTCCCGCGATGTCGAGATTGTTCCACTCGATCCAACTCAGATACCCGACGCCCAACTCACCCAGCAGCATCTCTGCCGGCACCACGGCCACCAATGCGCTCCCGAACGAAATTCTCAAGCCGTTCACGATAGTCGGGGCTGCCCCGGGCAAAATCACCCGGTAGAGCCGCTTGAACCAGGAGAGCTGCAGAATGGCCGCAACGTGCAGGTATTCTTTCTTGAGTGAACTGACTCCGAACGCCGTCGTCGCCAGAGTCGGCCAGACGGCTGCCATGAACACGACCAGCACGGCGGTCGCTTTGGGATCCTTGACCGTGTATAGCAGCAACGGCATCCAGGCCAACGGCGAAATCGGCTTCAGGATTTGGATGAACGGGTTGACGGCTCGGAACAGGACTCGATTCAACCCCAAGAAGATGCCCAACAGGATCGCCACGACCGAAGCGGCGAGGAATCCTGCCGCAAATCTCGAAACGGTATACAGAACCAGATAGGCGATTCCGTAATCGTTGGTTCCCTTGATGACGAACGCCTCGGCCAATTCAGTCCTCGCCTTCTCCACCACTCCAAGGGGACCTGGCACACCCTTCATCTTCTCAGGGTTCCAGACGTAGCCTCCCGATCCGGCTCGAACGATGTCTCCGTTGAACTCCATCATCTGTAGTTGTTCGTCCGTCTTGCCCTTCGCGTCAAAAGACGACCGCAGCGTCAGCAAATGCCACCCGCCGAGAAAAACCACGAGGATAAACACCGAAATCATCCACGGGCTGCCATTTCCATTTGTTTTCATAGTTCCAGGCCTTTTCGACTATTACGCCATACTGTGGATTTTGAAACTACGAACATAGGCATCCGGTTGGCTCGCATCGAACTCCCGGCCCATGATCGTATGTTTGGCCATCGTCCCTTGATGCGTTTGATAGCCCAACTCTTTCGCGATCCGGTCGCAGTCGGCCGCCAGATAGACCTGCTCGGCCACGGACTTGTAATTGACCTCGCCCTTTAAATGACCCCACCGTTTCATTTGGGTCATGATCCAAATCGCCATCGAGTGCCAGGGAAAGGGATCGAAATCGATACGGCTCGGATCCTTCTTAATTGCGCCCAATCCGTCCGCGTAGGTTCCCGTCAGTACCTGTTCCAAAACCGTCACCGGCTGATTCAAATAATTCGTCGGTGCAATCGCCGCGGCAATCTCCTTCCGATGAGCCGGGTTCGACGCGTAGTGGGTGGCATCCACGATGGACCGGAAGAGGGCCAGGAACGTATTCGGATACTGCGTGGCGAAATCCTTAGAAATCGCGAACCCGCAACAGGGATGCTTATCCCAGATTTCCTTGGAAAGCTTGAAGATGAACCCTGCGTTTTCGTAGACGGCCCGTTGGTTGAACGGATCGGGGGCCAGATATCCATCGACATTACCAGCCTTCAGATTGGCCACCATCTCCGGTGGCGGCACGACACGGATTTGCACATCTCTGTCAGGATGCACGCCGCCCTCTGCCAAGTAATAGCGCAGAAGATAGTTATGCATCGAGTAATCGAACGGCACACAAAAGCGAAATCCCTTCATGTCGGCGGCAGTTTTCACGCCCTTGTGTTTGTTATGGAGCGTGATAGCTTGCCCATTAATATTTTCAATCGCCGGCATGTAAAACGGCACCGGAACCGATCCCACGCCGAGCGTGATGGCTAATGGCATGGGCGACAGCATATGCGCCGCATCGACATCTTTATTAATGGCCCAATCCCGCACCATGGCCCAGCCGGCTGCACGTTTGACCTTGGCATTCAGGCCATGCTTGCTATAGAACCCCAGCGGCTCCGCCATGATAATCGGCGTGGCACAGGTGATGGGAATAAAGGCGATGTTGAGATCCGTCTTTTCAGGTTTCCCGACCGGATCGGCCGCGAATGCGACGAACTCTTTCAACGGGAGCAATTCAGCGACAAGCGCCATGAGCGCTGCGCTTCCCATGGATGCGAGAAACCTCCGTCGTGATGGAACGGCGGCGTGGATGACCGCCGATGCTACAGCTTGCTCGACGTTGCGCTCAAAATACTCGTCGGAGGATTCGCCCTTCACGACAGCCACTGCGGGATTCGCTGTCATCGTCCGCTTACTGGCCCCATCTCCTTCGCTCATGACCGCCTCCTTCTGTGTGTTTCGGCAACTGTCTGTTTACCGAGCCCCAAGATCCGATCCCTGAACATGCCTAAAATAAAAAACGCCCGCCTCCCAGTCGTGAGAGACGGACGCCATTGTCCGCATTGATAGGTCTGCACAGGCCTATCCACTGTGTACGGTGGCACCGATCTCCGATTGATCTGTGCCGAAAACAAAACGGCGTCCGCCACTCTTTCCAGAATGACGGACGCCGTTGTCCGTGTGCCGTATATCGAGAGCCTTACCGAGGCGCCATTGCCTCGAATCCGCTCATAAGGGAGATATGTATCATGCCTCCCCGACCAGGTCAACCCATACCTAAGATGGGCCCTGTACTCTAGACGTCGTAATAGAGGTAGAACTCATACGGATGCGGACGCAACCGCATGGTATCGACTTCCTTGGTCCGCTTGTACCCGATCCAGGCTTCGATCAGGTCCTTGCTGAAGACCCCGCCTTTGAGCAGGAACTCGTGGTCCTTCTCAAGGTTGTTCAACGCTTCGTCGAGGCTGCCCGGCATGGTGCGAATCTTCGCCGCGGCCTTCGCCTCGAGATCGTAGAGATCCTGCTCTGCCGGTTCACCAGGGTTGATCTTATTCTGGATGCCGTCCAACCCGGCCATGAGCATGGCAGAGAAGGCGAGATAGGGATTCGCGGCCGGGTCTGGGAACCGCACCTCGATCCGCTTTGCCTTGGGGCTCGGGGAGTACATGGGAATGCGGATGCCGGCCGACCGGTTCCGGCTGGAATAGGCCAACAACACCGGAGCTTCGAACCCTGGCGTCAAGCGCTTGTAGGAGTTCGTCGTCGGATTGGTAAAGGCGGCCAGCGCCGGCGCATGTTTTAGAATCCCGCCGATGTAGTGCAGGCACATCTGCGACACGCCCGCATATTCCTTTCCTGCGAACAGGGGCTTGCCGTCCTTCCAGATGCTCTGGTGGCTATGCATGCCCGATCCGTTATCGCCGAAGATCGGCTTCGGCATGAAGGTCGCGGTCTTGCCATGTCGGCGAGCCACGTTCTTCACGATGTACTTGTACATCATCATCTTGTCTGCCGTTTTGACCAGCGAATCGAAGCGGATATCGATTTCCGCCTGACCGGCCGTGGCGACTTCGTGGTGATGCTTCTCGATCTGGATGCCGGCTTTCTCCATCTCCAGAATCATCTCGCTGCGGATATCCTGTTGCGTATCGGTCGGGGCAACGGGGAAATAGCCTTCCTTCTGGCGGATCTTGCCGCCCAGGTTATGGCCTTCCTGTCCCATGTTCCAGACGCCTTCTTCGGAATCGATGAAGTAGTAGCCGCTGTGGCCATTCTGATCGTACCGGGCTTGATCGAAAATGAAGAACTCGGCTTCGGGCCCCCAATAGGAGGTATCGCCGATCTTCGTGCTCTGGAGGTATTTCTCCGCCTTCTGGGCGACATAACGCGGATCGCGATCGTAGGTCTCGCGCGTGATCGGATCGACCACGTTGCCGATGAGGCTCAGCGTCGGGACTGCACAGAACGGATCGAGACAGGCCGTCGACGGATCCGGCACGACCAACATGTCGCTGTTATTGATGGCCTTCCAGCCGCGAATGGAGGAGCCGTCCAGTCCGGACCCGTCCTTGAAGAGGTCTTCCGTCAATTCATTCGTCGGAATACTGAAATGCTGCCAGGTCCCGATAAGATCGACGAACTTCAAGTCGACGATCTGGACTTTATGTTTCTTCACATACTCCAACACTTCCCGTACGTTCATCCCCTTCTCCTTTCAAATGACCCTGAATGAGACTGCGCCGCCTTTGCTAGGCCGCTTTCGCCTCGAGAAAATTCTCGATGGCCGTTTCGACTCCCGTTCGTAACCGCTCTAATTGCCCCTGGTCCTCCAGCTTCTTCCCCTGCTGATCGGCGACGTAGAACACGTCGGCCACCTGATCCAGGCGCGTCGAAATGCGCGCGGCATGGATGGATAACCCAAGCTGAAAAATGGTGTTCGTGATCACATACAACAGACCCTGGCGGTCATCGGCAAATACATCGATGATCGTATAGGCGTCCGACGTTTCATTGTCGACCCGCACCTCCGTCGCGTCAGGAGCTTTCGGCAGCGATCTCGTCAGCTTCAAACGCGCGCCCCGTCGCAGCACATCATCGACATGCTCCCACCCCTTGAGGACCGACGCGACCCGATCGCCCACCGTCCTGAGCCGCTCGACCGGAGGTGCGCCCTGATAGTCGGGGTCCATCACCTGAAACGTATCAACGACAATCCCGTCGGCTCTGGTGAGAATCTGCGCATCGAGAATCTGCACCCCGCTGCCTGCCATCACTCCGGCAATCTTCGAAAAGATCCCGGGCGTCACATCGTTATGGGCCACAACCGTATATTCGCAAATCCCCAGCTCCCCGTTGAACTCCGTCTCCACCAGCACGTCACCGACATGTAGCCGCCGCACGGCCGCCAAATGCGCCGCGATACGGGCCGTCGTCGTGCCGTAGATATACCGCTCGGGGAATTGACGCAGTTGCTGTTCGACCCAGGCCAAGGTCCCATCGGCCTGCCCTGCCATCAAGGGGTGTCGGCTTATCTCCTCCGCAATCTGGCGGACCCGTTCTGGCGCCACGACGCCGTTCCGTTCTCCGGAGACCTCGGACATCGTGCGCTGATAGAGCTCGATCAGGAGCGATTCTTTCCACTTGGTCAAGACCCCGGGACCGACGGCGGCGATATCCGCTGCCGTGAGTACCAAGAGCTTCTTCAGGACTTCGGGCGTCCCGACGTCACGGGCAAACGGCAGCACCACCTTCACGTCGTTCGGATCTCGCCGAAACGCCGTGTGAGCCATGAGTAAATGTTTCTGTACGAGGAATCCAAGGGTGCGCTTGTCCTGTTCGTCGAATCCGAGCCGAACGGCCGCCTCTTCAACTAATCGCTTCCCCGCTTCACTGTGATCTTCTTCCTGACCTTTGCCAAGATCATGGAACAACACCGCGAGGTGGAGCAGATCTTTTCGCTTAATACTGCGATAGACATCCCCCATCACCCCCTGATCCTGCGCAAGGTCTTCCGCCCGCGTCACGGCAAGCAGGCTGTGTTCGTCGACCGTGTACTTGTGATACTGATTGAACTGCATGAGGCCACGCACTCGTTTCATCGCGGGAACCAACTTTTCCAGCACAGAGGCGCGATGCATGGCCTCCAGCGTCTTGGCGGTGCCAGGCCCCGAAAGAATCGCGAGAAAGGTACGATTCACCTCCGGCGTCCGATAGGCCTCCGCCGAAACCGAATCGACATGGCGGTGGATGTCTTCGAGTAATGGCGGCACGATGGTCAGACGTTGCGATCGCGCGACATTGAACAGGCGGAGGAGCAACGCCGGGCTTTCCAATACCTTGGCGCGAGATTCATCCGCAACCGTCAACACCCCGCCCCGGACCACGAAGTATTCATCGACGCGGGGCGCCGGCAAGAACCGCGCGATTCGACGCCAAAACGGCACGCTCCGACAGCGCTCGACAAACCGCATACAGCGTTCGTGCAAGCCCGTCGTAAGCCGGTAATATTGCTGCATGAACTGTTCGACGGCCAACAAATGCGGCTGGTCCTTGAACCCGAAATGTTGAGCCAGCCAGATCTGCTCATCGAACGACAAAATCTCCTGAGCCGTGCCGGCATGGACATGGAGGAGGGCCCGGACCCGCCACAAGAAATCCCGTGCCTCTGTGAGGGCGATGAAATCGGTCCTGGAAAGAATGCCGCGATCGGACAATTCACGGATCGTCGGCGCCTGATAGCGCGCCATGCCGGCCCACTGCAACAGATGTAAATCGCGAAGACCGCCGGTGCTTTTCTTGACATTCGGCTCCAGCAAATACACGGTCTCGCCGAACTTCTGATACTCCCGCCGGCGCTCTTCCAGTTTCTGATCCAAGTAGGTATCCGGATTCTTGGCCACGACTTTCCGCATAAACCGGCTGTGAAACTGCTCAAATAACTCTGGGCTTCCCGCAAGAAACCGGGACTCCATCATCGAGGTCTTCACGGTCGCATCGGCCTCAGCCAGCTCGATACAGTCGGCAATCGTCCGCACGCTATGCCCAACCTGAAATCCAGAATCCCACAAGGGATGCAAGACGGCACGCACCAGTGTCTCGACCTGTGCCTTCGCCTCGGGGAGGAACAAAAACATGAGATCGACATCCGAATGGGGCGCCAGCTCACGGCGGCCGTATCCGCCCAAGGCGATGACGCAACATTGGCGAAGACCCGCGTTCGCCAGCACGTCACCGCCATGCCGAACCGCCTCGCGATACCGCCCGAGGATCAATCCATCGACGAGCTCGGTCATGGCGGCGAGAGTCTCCGCGCCCGAGGCACCGCCCATGACGCGCTCACCGATGATACGGCGCTGCTCGGCCAGAAAGAGGCCAAGCTGCGCCGCATCGCCATCCTGCACCATCAGGTCGCCCACGTCTTGTTTGGCACCCATCGTCACAGAGCCGTCTCTCCGGTTTCACCCGTCCTGATACGCACCGCGGCCACCAAGTCGCGCACGAAAATCTTGCCGTCTCCGATGCTGCCGGTCTTGGCCGCCCGGGTTATCGTCTCGATCACACGCGGCATCTGTGCGTCTGTAACGGCCACCTCGATTTTCACCTTCGGCACGAACTCGATCGTATATTCCTGACCACGGTAGGTTTCCTTGTGCCCCTTCTGGCGGCCGAATCCTTTGACTTCCGAGACCGTCATGCCCTGCACACCCATTTCGAGCAAGGCATCCTTCACTTCATCCAACTTGAACGGCTTGACGATGGCTTCAATCATTTTCATGTCGCTGCCTCCTTACCTGGCTGACCCGAGGACGCTGATCATTCATCGTCACGAGGATCGCCGGCATGATTGCATGGTCAATACTGTCATGGTCTGTTTATGAATAGGCCCGCTCGTTGTGCTGACTGAGGTCCAATCCCGTCGATTCGTCTTCCGGAGCGACCCGCAGCCCAACCGCTGCATCAACGACTTTCAAGATCAACCAGGTCCCGATCACGGAAAACAGCGCCACCGCTGCGACCATGATCGCCTGAATCCAGAGTTGCCCGGCATTCCCGAACAAGAGCCCATCTGCCCCGGCGGCATTGATGGCCTTGGAGGCGAAGACACCCGTCGCGAGGATGCCGAAGACACCGCCCACGCCGTGAATTCCCACGACATCGAGCGAGTCATCATAGCCCATCCTCCCCTTCCACACAACGGCGAAATAGCACAGAATCCCAGCAAAAACACCAATTATGATCGCGGAGAACGGTCCGATATACCCGGAGGCCGGAGTCACGGTGGCCAGACCGGCTACCGCGCCACTGGCCAGACCCAGGACGGTCGGTCTTCCACGATGCGCCCACTCCACCCCCATCCAGACCAACGCCCCCGCCGCCGCCGCCGCATGGGTCGCCAGGAAGGTACTCCCGGCCAGCCCATTCGCACCCAACGCACTGCCTGCGTTGAATCCGAACCAGCCGAACCAGAGAAGACCGGTCCCCAGCAACGTGAAGGGAAGGTTATGTGGAGCCATATAATCGGCTCCATGCCCTTTCCGTTTACCCAACACGATGGCACAGACCAACGCACTTACCCCGGAGCTGATATGCACCACTGCGCCTCCGGCGAAATCTAACGCACCCATTTTCCCCAACCATCCGCCGCCCCAGATCCAATGGGCCACCGGCGTGTAAATCACCAGGGACCACAAGGCCGCAAACAGCAGCAGCGCGGAAAACTTCATCCGCTCAGCCACCGCCCCCGTAATCAAGGCCGGCGTAATGGCGGCAAACATGAGCTGGAACAACATGAACACTTGGTGAGGAATCGTAGGGCCATATACGGGATGGGGCTCGCTTCCCACCCCGCTCAACCCTACCCATTCAAGGCCCCCGATGAGTCCGCCCTTGTCGGGGCCGAACGCCAGGCTATAGCCAACAAGAATCCAGAGGAGGCTGACCAGACAGAGAATGACGATACTCTGCATGATCGTTCCCAGGACGTTTTTGCTCCGAACAAGTCCTCCATAGAACAGCGCCAATCCCGGCATCGTCATCGCCAGCACCAGCGCCGTGGAGGTGAGGACCCAGGCCGTGTCCCCCGTATCGATCTTCAGCACAGGAGTTGCAGCGACAGCTTGCGCCGATGCGGCCGCTGTATCCTGCGCCGCGACAGACCCTGTGAAGCCCGCCAAGGTTCCCAGTATCACGACCGCGATGGTCAGACCTATGACACTGAGCGCCCCTTGGCGCCCATGCTTGCGAATGTCGATTCGTGCAGGGTCAATCACCATCGTCCTCCTTGTCTTCGGTCACCCGTTGCCTTACGAATAGGCCCGTTCATCATGTTGACTGAGATCGAGGCCCTTTCGCTCATCTTCTTCACTTACACGCAACCCGATCATTCCATCGACCAACTTCAGAATCACGAAGGTTCCGACAAATGCAAACAGGATCGAGATCAATACGGCCATCGCTTGGATACCCAACTGTGCCGGATTGCCATAAAACAGACCGTCTGCGCCTGCGGCATTGACCGCCTTCGACGCGAAGAGGCCGGTTGCCAGCGCACCCCAAACACCTCCGACTCCATGAATGCCGACCACATCGAGGGCGTCATCATAGCCCAACTTGGTCTTCCACAACACCGCTAAGTAACAGAGGACTCCCGCCACGAGCCCGATCACGATCGACGCTACCGGACCGACGAATCCGGAGGCCGGCGTGATCGCGACTAATCCTGCGACCGCGCCGCTCGCGGCACCCAGCACCGTCGGTTTGCCTCGATACATCCACTCAACGACCATCCAGGCCAAGGCCGCAGCGGCAGCCGCCGTATTGGTGACGACAAAGGCACTGACCGCTAACGCTCCGGAGGCCACGGCGCTGCCCGCGTTAAACCCGAACCACCCGAACCAGAGCAAGGAAGCCCCCAAGACCGTCATCGGCAAATTATGCGGGACCATATGCTCCCTGCCGTAACCCAACCGCTTCTTCAGCACGAGGGCACAGGCCAAGGCTGCAGCTCCGGAACTGATGTGGACAACTGTTCCACCGGCGAAGTCCAAGGCTCCAAGGTTTCGGACCCAGCCCCCGACCGCCCACACCCAATGGGCCAAGGGATCGTAGATGAAGGTGGCCCACAGCAGGACAAACACCAGAAAGGCGCTGAACTTCATCCGTTCGGCCACCGCCCCCGTGATAAGCGCGGGCGTGATGACCGCAAACATCATCTGAAAAATCATGAAGGCTTGATGCGGGATCGTCGCCGCATAATCGGAGTTGGGCTCCAGCCCAACTCCGTTGAGCCCAACCCATTCGAGCCCACCGATCAGGTGCCCTTTATCCGGCCCGAAGGCCAAACTGTAGCCCCACAAGACCCACTGGATGCTGATCAGACAGAGGATCACAAAACTCTGCATGATCGTTCCCAGTGCATTTTTCGAACGCACCATGCCTCCATAAAACAGCGCGAGGCCCGGCGCCGTCATCGCGAGCACCAGCGCCGTGGAGACCAAGACCCAGGTGGTGTCTCCGGTATCGATCTTCGGCGCGGCTGGCACGGCCGCCGCTTCCGGAGCTGCGACAACCGGAGCCGTGGGAGGCGGCGCCCCCGCGTCTTGTGCATAGAGACCCGTCGTCCCCACCAAGATGGCGCAGGCTAGGACGGGAAGCATCGATGTCATGATACGAAGATATCGGTTCATGATGAGTTCCTTTCCTCTCCTGTTTAGAACAGGTAAATGACTTGGAATGACAGGGTTTCTTGGTTATTCGTCCGATCATTGCCGTTGAGAAACACACTCTTATTCGACTTGTCATACCGGAACTCCGTCCTCGCAATCAGCGACGGGAAGGGTTTGTACTGCATCGTAAATGTCGTGTCCCAGAGGGTTTGATCGATCCCGCCGCCGCCGACAAGGCCACCGGTCCCCGAGGGCTGAGCCGCACAGGTATTCCATCCACCTGGAACACCGGTAAAGCCCCCGACCGTCCCCGCCACAGATCCCGTACAGGTTCGCGCACCGCCGGCATCCTCGAAGATCTCGCCTCTGATCCTGGCACTCCATTGGTCATCGAAGTCGTGGATCAAATAGGCTCCCAACCCATTCCACCGGGCATTTTTCCCCGCTTGCCCGGCGACCAGATTCGCGTTCGCCTCATTGGCATAATACGGTTCCAGAATAATCGTATCTTGACTCGTCGCCTTGAGCGTAATGATCGAGCCTGCGACCGTTCGCTTCGCACTCGCGTTGGCTCCCACTCCCCCAGCAACAACACCGCCCGCAGTATTGGATTGCTCCGGTCCGACAGACCCGTAGAAACTCACCCCAACCCGCTCGTGCGGAGTCAGCGCGACGAGCCACTCGACGGTCTTGCCCTTGTTGTTATCGTCGATATTGTCCCACCCATTGACCACGCCAACCGATGCCGTGACCAACGGATTGAACGTATAGGTGAACCGAATCCCGGTCGTCGTGAACGCTTGCCCCAGTCCGAACATGAAGGTACGGGAGAAATTCGGGTTCTCGAAACTGTTGATGACCTCATAGCCGATCAAGGTATTCATCTTTCCTGCTTGAACCTTCAGGCCGTTGCCAACCGGGAGAATATACTCCGCGTACAACTCTTGAAAATCCATTTCATCGCTGGCCACGCCCGGTTGATAGTTAGTCCGGGCGCGCGTCACACGGGCATCGGACCCAAAATTCAGGCGCGCTCGAAAACCCGCCCGATCCATGCCGCTGCCGCCCGCATCTGCCGGTCGCTCCAACATGATTTGGGCCAGGTGCGGCATGAACGAACTGGCGTTCGTGTCGAAGACGTGGAGTTGATTGAGGTTGGTACTTGGATTGTTGAAGTTGTGAGTATAGGCCACATCCAGGAACCCGGAGGCCTTAAAGCCCAAGGTCTTCCAGAGAGAGGGCGCATCCGACTTCTTCTCCAGCGCCTCCAACCGCTCCTGCACCGTCGGCGTTGGCGGCGGCGGGGCCACTTGGGCCGATACAGAATTGCTGCCGAGCAGCGAGACCAGCGCACACATTCCTACTCCAATAAGATTCCGTACTGACATGCTGACTCCTTCCTCGTCTGATTTGGTGATTTCATTGCTCACTTTCCCAAACGCTCTCACCCCGACGACGTCGTCGCCACGCACGCCATTGTGCGCAACCTCCAGCCCCTCCAGGCCCATTCGATTCTCAGCTCCACATCGATCCCCACCGGCCAACATATACGTCTCGTTTCTCATAGTCCCTGCCACTCCGCCTGCTCGCATGCAGCCAAAAAAAAACGCCCTCTAGCCCGTTGGGGCCGGAGGACGCCATTGTCCATGCCGTACTATCTTGAGGCCGGTGGGAAACGCCATTGTTCCCCTGTCCGATGGGGACTCTTGTAACATGCTCCCGGAAAATCTGTCAACGCCTTTGCACGTCTTATACGAAAGAGGGGAATGGCGAATCTCCCGAAACTGGCACCCTCAGTGGACGACCGCACGCCCTCTCCAACCTGGCGATGGTCAGCCATCTATGCTAGATTTGTCCATCTATGGCTCTCTCATCCCCCTCTTCGAGACTCAGTTGCCTTCCCAAGACATTGTTATTACTCGCGCTAGCCTGCTTGAGCAGCACAGCCTGTAGCGCAACCAGCCAGACAGGTCGAGTTCTTTCTGAGGATCCCCGAGGAACCGTATCCCTTCAGGCGCTATCCGATCGGTCGATTCAGGCCAGTCACCCGATCCATCTGGAGCCAGCCCTCATCGCCAAAATCTTGAGCGGAATGCAGGTCCAGGAACAGCAGAGAGGACTCCAAGACCTACTGGCAGGATCGGCTTCTCCTGTCCCGGTTTTTTCGCCGGAAGAAGTTCAGTTCCTCACTCCTAGAATTGCCAAAGCCTTGACCACTGCGGGAACGGGAGAGGCCGTGTCATTTCAGGTCACAAGTCCTCGCCAAGGCATGGGGCGATTGGAGCACTCCGTTACAGAGACGACAGCCGGCTCTCTCTATGCCTATGGCCTCTCGCTCTATGTGACAATCTCGCAATACCGATATGCACCAGGCCAGCCTCACATCAACGACCCAGCCCACCGGCGCCTACCAGATCCCTCTGGCCTCTCGAACCGAGCCCTGCTCTTCACACCGAGCGCGGCCCAACGGTCTGATAGTTTTTCCCGCCCAACAGGGGGAAGCTCATCCGACAGGTTTCTCGCCATCGATTATCAACTGCTGCAACATACATCGCCACCAATGGCAGCTATTGAACAAACTGTGCCTTTGGTCCAACAAGAAGCTATGTCGAATCGAGAGTCCCTCGCAGGAGCCAAACGATCGGAGAGCCAGTCGGACGCTCTCGCTCAGCGCGAAGCAGAGATCCATACGTTGAAGGATCTCGTCATCAAGAAAGACTTGGAGTTGGAAGTTCTCAGGAAGGAACTGCTATCGGTTCGGAAACAACTCGACAGCCAGAAGCGAAACCCCGCACGCTCCTCAAAGCCACAACACATAGCCCCGTAACCAGCATATCCCGACCTATCGATTACGATAGCCGTTCGTAATCGGCATCCGCCGGTCCTTCCCCAAGGCCCGCTGTGTGATCTTGATGCCGATCGGCGCCTGCCGACGCTTGTACTCGCTGCCGTCCACCATCGCCATCACACGTGCCACCGTCGCGCGGTCGTACCCCGCAACGACGATTTCTTCGAGAGACCGGTCCTCTTCCACATAGGCCTGCAGAATGGGATCGAGGACCTCATAGGGCGGCAACGAATCTGCATCCTTCTGGTCCAGCCTCAACTCGGCGGTCGGGGGCCGGCTTAACGTCCGTTTGGGAATGACCGGGGCCGAGCCTCTGAGATTGCGGAGCCGCGCCAGGTCGTATACCATCGTCTTGGGGACATCTTTGATCACGGCAAATCCTCCGGCCATATCGCCGTACAACGTGGCATACCCGACACTCATCTCGCTCTTGTTGCCCGTGGTGAGCACCAGATGGCCGAACTTATTGGAGAAGGCCATGAGGAGATTGCCCCGAATGCGGGCTTGGAGATTCTCTTCCGTCGTATCGGGCGCCCGCCCCTCAAACGTCGTCGCAAGCGTATTCCGGTACGTATCGAACAGCTGCGTGATAGGAAGGGTCCGGACAGAGATCCCGAGTCGTGCGCCCAACGCTGCGACATCTTCATAACTATCTTGCGAGGTATAGGGCGAAGGCATGAACAGACCCCAGACGTTCTCGGCGCCGAGTGCATCGACGGCAAGCACGGCGGTCAATGCCGAGTCCACTCCCCCGCTCAAGCCGATCACAGCTCTGGCGAATCCGTTCTTCCTCACGTAGTCTCGTACCCCCAACGTCAGTGCCAGATAGACCTCATCCAGCGGGTCCAGGATTGCCACCATATCGGGAACCGCACGCACCCGAGTCTTTGAAAGGGCGGGAAGCGAGGCGCTGCACATCTCTACCGCAGCGGCCACCTGTTTCGGCAAAACTTTTTTCCTCCCCTGAGTACGCCGCTCTCGCGCGACCGCCTCCATATTGAGGTCGGCGACGATCAAATCTTCCTCAAACGCTTTCCCCCGCGCGATAACCTCTCCCCGGTGATCGAGGATCACACTATTCCCGTCGAACACCAGTTCATCTTGCCCGCCGACGATATTGGTGTAGGTGAGCACCACCCCGTTTTCCCGCGCGCGGGTCGCCAGCATCTGCTCGCGGACCCGGCTCTTGCCAAGATGAAACGGCGACGCATTGATATTCACGATCACCTCGGCGCCCGCCGCAGCCTGAAAACGAGTGGGCCCTTCCGGCAACCAGACCTCTTCGCAAATATTGACCCCGACCACCGTGCCGCGCAGGCGAATGAGCGGCAGCCTCCTGCCAGGATAGAAATACCGGCTCTCGTCGAACACCCCGTAGTTCGGCAAGTACCATTTACAATAGGTGGTGACGAGTGTCTGG
>JAUXVD010000002.1 GCA_030684575.1 Nitrospirota bacterium
GGAGGTGTTACCCATGTTTTTGTCACGTAGGCAGTTCTTAAAAGTCTCCGTGGGGACGGTCGCCGCAGTGGCGGTGGCGGATAAGGTCCTGGCGTTGACCGCGCTCCAGCCGGTCATCGAAGTCGGGAACCCGTTAGGGGACTATCCGGATCGGTCGTGGGAACGGGTCTATCACGACCAGTATCGCTACGATTCGTCGTTTACCTGGTGTTGTTCCCCGAACGACACGCATGCTTGCCGCATCCGGGCCTTCGTCCGGAACGGCGTGGTCATGCGGGTCGAGCAGAACTACGACCACCAGACCTATGAAGATCTCTACGGCAACCGCGGGACGTTCGCGCACAACCCGCGCATGTGCTTGAAGGGCTTTACCTTCCATCGCCGCGTCTATGGCCCCTATCGCTTGAAGGGGCCCTTGATGCGGAAAGGCTGGAAGGAATGGATGGATGCCGGCTCCCCGGAGCTGACACCGGAAACAAAGCGCAAGTATAAGTTCGATAGCCGCTTCCTGGACGACATGCTGCGGGTGTCCTGGGATACGGCCTTCACCTATGCCGCCAAGGCGATGATCATCATTGCCACGCGGTACAGCGGGGAAGCCGGCGCCCGTCGTCTGCGGGAGCAGGGCTATGCGCCAGAAATGATCGAAATGATGAAGGGCGCGGGCACCCGCACCTTCAAGCATCGTGCGGGGATGCCGGTCCTCGGCATCATCGGCAAGATGGGCAACACCCGGATGAACGGCGGCGTCAACGCGTTGCTGGACACCTGGATTCGCAAAGTCAGTCCGGATCAGGCGCAGGGCGGCCGCTATTGGTCGAACTACACCTGGCACGGCGACCAGAATCCCGCCCACCCCTGGTGGTGCGGTGCCCAGGGGTCCGACATCGACCTCTCCGACATGCGCTTCTCCAAGCTGAACACCAGCTGGGGCAAGAACTTCGTCGAAAACAAGATGCCGGAAGCGCACTGGAAGTTGGAATGTATCGAACGGGGTGCCCGGGTCGTGGTCATCACGCCAGAGTATAACCCCACCGCCTATCGTGCCGACTATTGGATGCCCTTACGGCCCGCGTCGGATGGCGCCATTTTCTTGGGCGCCATGAAGATCATCGTCGATGAGAACATGCACGACGTGGACTTCCTGAAGGGGTACACCGATTCCCCCATGCTGGTCCGTACGGACACCCTGCAGTTCCTGGATCCGCGCGATGTGGTGGCGGATTACAAGTTCCCGGACTTCTCCAAGAGCTATTCGGGCCGAGTCCAGTCCTTGAAGCCAGAGCAGGTCGAGCGGCTCGGCGGGATGATGGTCTGGGATCTGAACAAGAAGGCGGCGGTGCCGCTCCATCGTGAGCAAGTCGGCTGGCATTATCAGAATAGCGGGATTGACGCGGCCCTCACCGGGACCTACCGGGTGAAGTTGCTCAATGGCCGTGAAATCGACGCGATGCCGGTCTGGCAGATGTACTTGGTGCACTTCCAGGATTACGACCTGGACACCTGTCACCAGATCTGCCGGACGCCCAAGGACCTCCTGGTCCGGTGGGCGCGTGACTCCGGGTCGATCAAGCCCGCCGCCATCCATAACGGCGAAGGCACGAACCACTATTTCCATCAGACCATCAACTCCCGCGGCGCCGCGATGGTGCTCATCGTCACCGGCAACGTCGGGAAGTTCGGCACCGGGCAGCATACCTGGGCCGGGAACTACAAGGCGGGTACCTGGACGGCCACGCCCTGGTCCGGTGCGGGTATTGCCGTGCATACGGGTGAGGATCCCTTCAACATCACGTTGGATCCCAACGCGCACGGCAAGGAAATCAAGACCAAGTCGTATTACTACGGCGAGGAAGTCGGGTACTGGAACCACGGCGACACCGCCCTGATCGTCAGCACCCCGAAGTACGGACGCAAGGTGTTCACGGGCAAAACGCACATGCCGACCCCGAGCAAGTTCCGCTGGGTGGTCAACGTGAACGTGCTCAACAACGCCAAGCACCATTATGACATGGTGCGCAACGTCGACCCGAACATCGAGACCCTGATCACGCAGGACATCGAGATGACCTCGGACGTCAACCACAACGATATCGCCTTCGCGGCGAATTCGTGGATGGAGTTCACCTATCCGGAAATGACCGTCACGGTCTCCAATCCGTGGGTGCAGATCTGGAAGGGCGGCATCCGGCCCTTGTACGACACGCGGAACGACCTCGATACCTTCGCCGGCGTGGCGGCCAAGTTGTCGGACATGACCGGCGACAAGCGCATGCGCGATTACTTCAAGTTCGTCTACGAAAATCGTGTGGACGTCTATGCGCAGCGCATGCTCGATGCGTCCAGCACCTTCTACGGCTACAGCGCCGACGTGATGCTGAAGTCGGAAAAAGGCTGGATGGTCATGGTGCGGACCTATCCGCGCACCCCATTCTGGGAAGAGACCAACGAGTCGAAGCCCATGTGGACGCGGACCGGCCGGTACGAAAATTACCGGACTGAGCCCGAGGCGATCGAATACGGCGAAAACTTCATCTCCCATCGTGAGGGGACGGAAGCGACGCCGTATCTGCCGAACGCCATCATGACGAGCAACCCGTACGTCCGTCCGGACGACTACGGTATTCCGATCACGGCGCAGCACCATGACGACAAGACGGTGCGTAACATCAAGTTGCCGTGGCAGGAAATCAAGCGGCACAGCAACCCGTTGTGGGAGAAGGGGTACCAGTTCTACTGCGTGACTCCCAAGACCCGGCATCGGGTGCATAGCCAATGGTCGGTGAACGACTGGGTGCAGATTTATGAGTCGAACTTCGGCGATCCGTACCGCATGGACAAGCGGACGCCGGGGGTCGGCGAACACCAGTTGCACATCAACCCGCAGGCGGCGAAAGACCGCGGCATCAACGACGGCGACTACGTCTACGTCGACGGGAACCCGGTGGATCGGCCCTATCGGGGCTGGAAGCCGTCGGATCCGTACTATAAGGTGGCGCGCCTCATGATCCGCGCGAAGTACAACCCGGCCTATCCGTACCACGTGACGATGTCGAAGCACGCCCCGTACGTGGCCACGCCGAAGTCGGTCAAAGGCCACGAGACGCGCCCCGACGGACGCGCCATCGCGGTGGACACCGGCTATCAGTCCAACTTCCGGTATGGGGCCCAACAGTCCTTTACCCGGAACTGGTTGATGCCGATGCACCAGACCGATTCGTTGCCGGGCAAACATGCGATCGCCTGGAAGTTCAAGTGGGGCTATCAGGTCGACCACCATGCGATCAACACGGTGCCGAAGGAATGTCTCATCCGCATCACCAAGGCGGAAGACGGCGGCATCGGGGCGCGTGGTCCATGGGAACCGGTCCGGACCGGCTTCACGCCGGGCCAGGAGAACGAGTTCATGATCAAGTGGCTCAAGGGCGAACACATCAAGATCAAGGTGTAGCCATGGGCACGGGGCGAGAGGCCAGAGGCGAGCGGGACATCTTCGGATATCCCGGTGCCATGAGCCGACGCCTCATGCCGGCGACACCAGCCAGTTGATGCGATTCACTGAGACCATGCGTAACTAACTGATCATGACCAGAAGGAGGATTGACAATGCCTGAAGTCTATAATTGGCAACTGGGACGGAAGATGCTGTATCCCTACGAGGAGCGGCATCCCAAGTGGCAGTTTGCCTTTGTGTTCAACATCAACCGGTGCTTGGCCTGTCAGACCTGTTCGATGGCAGACAAGTCCACCTGGCTCTTC
>JAUXVD010000003.1:300000-402232 GCA_030684575.1 Nitrospirota bacterium
CGTGCGTGCCGGTATCGGTATGGCCTGTACCGAAGCGCCGAGAGGAATTCTCTATCATCGGTATCGGGTGGATGGCGACGGCCTGATTCGCGAAGCCAAGATCGTTCCGCCCACCTCGCAGAATCAGCGGCGGATCGAGGAGGATCTGCGAGCCTATCTGCCTCGTCTGCTGGATCTCTCGAACGAGCAAGTGGCGTTGGGATGTGAAAAAATTATCCGTTGTTATGACCCTTGTATCTCCTGCGCGACGCATTTCTTGAAACTGGACATTCAGCGTGACGGGTAACGTATGACACACATCGGAGCGCAACATTCCGTCCGCATCATCGGAGTCGGCAATCTGTTCAGGGGCGACGATGCAGCAGGAGTCCTGGCCGCACGGCGGCTGAAGGCCCTGGTGGGAGACCGCGCCGACGTGATTGAAGCGGAGCTGGCTGGTCTCGACGTGCTGGACTTGATGGCAGAGGCGTCAACGGTATTCCTGATCGATGCGGCAAGGAGCGGTCAGCCTGCAGGGACCATTCATCGTCTCGATGCGTCTGCCGGGCCGATCTCAGCAGACCTGTTCCCTCATTCCACGCATGTCCTGAATGCGGTAGACGCGATCGAGATGGGCCGTACCTTGGGCCTCCTTCCATCTCGCGTGATCGTATATGGACTGGAAGTCGGGGACACCAGGGCCGGGAACGAGCTGTCTCCGGCGGTTGCCGCAGCGTTGGATCAGGTTGTCGAGCGAGTCGTCCATGAGTTGGAGGCGCTTTCGTGCACGAGTGGCAGCTGATGGCCCAGGTGGTCAAGATGGTAGAGGAGGCGCTCAGCCAGGCTCCCTCTGCGAGACCGTCGGTCGTGCGGCTCAAAGTCAGTACGCAGTCTCATATCTTCGAGCACGATGCGGCGACCTTGCAATCGGTCTTTGCTGCGGCCGCAGCGGGGACTGTGGCTGAGCAGGCCGCGCTGGAGATTCTGCCGGTGTCGGTCACGGGCCACTGCCGGCTCTGCGGGACGTCCTGCGAGATGCATGAGTTGCTGCAATGTTGTCCTGGTTGCGGGTCGGCAAGTGTGGAAGCGGAGCCAGTCCCTGAGGTGATGCTGTACGAAGTCGTGGTGAAGGAATGAAACAGGACACCATCGTTCGCCTGCGCATCACCGTGGAGGGAACGGTCCAGGGGGTCGGATTCAGGCCGTTCACCTATCGCGTAGCGCAGGAACTGGGAGTGGCCGGATGGGTGATGAACAGCGCTCATGGGGCAGTACTGGAACTTGAGGGGCCGGTTGCTGTGGTGGAGACCTTTCTCGCGCGCCTGCAATCAGAAGCGCCGGCGGCGGCGAAGGTGGACCGGCTGACCGTAGGACCCGCGAATCCGATGGGAGCGACTGTATTTGAGATTCGAGCCAGCGAAGGTGCTGGTGTGCGGCGTTTGGTGGTGCCACCGGACCTTGCGACCTGTGCCGATTGTCTGGGCGAGATGCGCGATCCGATGGATCGGCGCTTCCGCTATCCCTTTCTCACCTGCACCCAATGTGGCCCACGATTCAGCCTCATCACGGACATTCCCTATGACCGCGCCAACAGCACGATGAGCGGGTTCCTCCTGTGCCGGGATTGCCAGGCTGAGTATGACGATCACCGGAATCGTCGCTTTCATGCCGAACCGATCGCCTGTCCAGTGTGTGGTCCTCGATTGGCCCTGTGGAATATTCAGGGAGAAGAGGTGGCCCGTGAGCAGGAAGCGTTGCAGCAGGCCTGCGAGATCATTCGGAACGGCGGGATCCTCGCGGTCAAGGGAGTCGGAGGATTTCAGTTGTGGGTGGATGCCTGCTCGGAATCAGCGGTGCAACGGCTACGCCTGCGCAAAATGAGACCGGATAAACCCTTTGCGGTCTTGTTCCCCTCTATGTCCGCTGTGCAGACATCATGCGGCCTGAGTCAGGAGGAAGAAGGAGTACTGCTCTCTCCCGAATCGCCGATTGTGCTGCTGCGACAGAGCGAACCGTTCGGACTGGCTCTATCTGTGTCGCCGGACAATCCTTACGTCGGCGCGATGGTGCCCTACAGCCCGCTCCACTGTCTGCTCATGACTGAGTTGAACGCTCCGGTGGTAGCCACCAGCGGCAATCGTTCAGACGAGCCGATTGTGATCGATGAACAAGAGGCGTTGGTTCGACTTGCTGGAATTGCCGATGCGTTCCTCGTGCACGATCGAGCGATCGCGCGGCCAGTTGATGATTCAGTCGTACGTGTGATCGAAGGCGAGCAGTTGATCATCCGGCGAGCGAGGGGATACGTGCCGCGATCAATCAGGATACAGGCGCCCCTGATGAACGGACGCGCGATGGTTCCGATCCTGGCAGTCGGGGGCCATCTCAAGAACACGATTGCACTGATGTCCGGCGATCAGATCATGCTGAGCCAGCACCTTGGCGATCTGTCTACCCTGGAATCCTTCGAGGCGTTTCATCGCGCCGTTGATGATCTGCAACGGCTGCTCGACGTACAGCCGAAACTCGTCGCCTGCGATCTCCATCCCGACTATCGATCAACCCTGTTTGCGCAGGAATTCGCCGAGCGCCACGCGGTTCCGCTCGTTCGAGTGCAACATCATCATGCGCATGTCGCCGCCTGTATGGCGGAACATGGATTGGATGGCGAGGTGCTGGGCGTCGCCTGGGACGGGTCCGGGTACGGAACGGATGGCAGGATCTGGGGAGGGGAGTTCCTTGTCGCAGGGTATCAAGGCTTCAGGCGCCTTGCCCATCTTCGGCCCTTCCGCTTGCCTGGCGGAGAGCTGGCCATGCGTCAACCCTGGCGTTGTGCCTTCTCAGTCCTATGGGAAATCTATGGCGAGAGGATGGCGGTTCAGGAACTTGCGGTCCGGCAGGGTGATAGAGAGGAACGCGACGTGCTATCGGTCCTCTTGAGGACGGGCATGGCCTCTCCCGAGACCACCAGCATGGGACGACTGTTCGATGCCGTATCTTCACTTGCTGGCTTCCGTGATGTAGCCAGTTTTGAAGGACAGGGGGCCATGGCCCTTGAGTTTGCCGCAGAACGGTATGAACAGCTTGCTCCAGGTAATGAGACGGGTTATCCATTTCCTCTCGCACGGGGTGAGGACACCCACGCAATGTGGGTAGCTGACTGGCAGCCACTGATTGAGTCGCTGATACAGGAGAGGCGCACAGGAAGCAGTCCCGAACGAATCGCCTATCGGTTTCACCTCGGCATGGCCGATCTGATCGGCCATGTGGCGAAGCAAGCGGCGTTACCGCGGGTGGTGCTGACCGGTGGATGCTTCCAGAATGCCCTGTTGCTCCGGCTTGCGCGTCGCCGGTTGGAGCAAGCGGGGTTTACCGTCTATACCCATCGCCTGGTGCCGCCCAACGACGGGGGGCTCTCCCTTGGACAGGCGGTCGTGGCGGCGCATCGTTCCGGCGGGAAGTGCGATTCAGACGTATGAGGCGGAAACGCTTCGTGAGAAATTGGCCGATGTGAGGGTCGACAAATGTATCGTCGTGTGATGGCGTTTGATTTTGACGGAACGTTGGCGGTGGATGGGGTGGTGCCCCGTGATCTCGAAGAGGCGCTCGAACGATGCCGTGCTGCTGGTTATGCGCTCTTTCTTGTCACGGGTCGGCGTTTCGAGGCCGTCCAGCTTGGCCGCCTCAGCAAGCTGTTTACCGGAGTGGTCTGGGAGAACGGCGCGGTCTTGGTTCACAGCGCGACCGGTGAAGTCTATCTGCCATTCGGGCAGCTCGAGGATCGCCTCGTGAAAGCAATGAAGGACGCGAAGATTCCCTTCGAGGAGGGGTTGGCGATTGCGGCCACCTGGGTGCCGCACGACCAGGTGGTATGGCAGGTCCTCGGCGCCCATGGTGGGGGTGCAGTTGTCGAGTATAACAAAGGGGCCGTGATGATTCTGCCGGCTGGTGCGGCGAAGGGGGCGGGGTTAGAGCGATTGCTTACGATCTGCGGGTTTTCAGCCCACAATCTAGTCGCGTTCGGCGATGCCGAGAATGATATCTCGATGCTGCGGCTGGCGGAGGTCGCGGTGGTGGTCGGGGATGCCGTGCTGGCAGTTCGAGAGATGGCCGATGTGGTCGCGGCTGGTCCGGGGCCGGCAGGGGTGCTGGAAATTCTGAATCGGTATCCTTTGGCTGGTAAGTATTTCGATATTCCATTGCGACGCGAGCGGCGGATTGTGATCGGCCGGGACGGATCGAACAGCGAGGTGTCTCTGCCGGGGTCTCGCCTGGCCGGGCGGAACTTGGGTGTGTTCGGTGACTCAGGCACAGGCAAGTCCTGGGTGGTTGGACTGTTGGCCGAAGGGCTGCATCGCGAGGACTATCAGGTCCTCCTTGTGGACCCTGAAGGAGATTTCCGCGGGCTCAGGGCTCTTCCGCGATTCGTCGCATTGGAGGGAGATGGTGTGTCCATGCCGGCACCATCGGCCGTGGCGGCATTGCTGGATACCGGTGGTGTGTCGGCGGTGGTCGATCTCAGCCGATACCCGGTCGCCATGCGGATCCCCTATGTGGCTGAGCTCCTGCGCGCGCTTCGTCCATTGCGGGAGCGAAAGTATCGGCCACATTGGATTGTCTTCGATGAAGCGCAGCAGCTGTTCCCGCCGAACGGTGGAGAGGCGGCAGGCTCGGTGATTCCGCTGTTGGACCATGGCGGATGGGCCTTTGTGTCCTATCGGCCTGACCGCCTTGACCCGATGGTGCTTGGATCCGTGCACCATTGCCTGGCAACTCGAATGGTCGAGCCGGAAGCGGTTCGGGCGGTGAAAGAGCATTGTGGCGATTGCGGGATTCGTGACGTGAACTTTGCCGAGATTCCTTCCGGTGAGATTCTCTTGTGCGAGGGGCAAGTGGCCCGTTTGCGCCCGGCCCTCCGCAGGATTCCGCACATCAGGCATTTCTATAAGTATCTTGAGGTTCCGTTGCCGCCTGAGAAGCGATTCTGGTTCCGGGATGCGCGGGAGGCTGTGGGGCACGAAGCGGCCAGCCTGTACGAGTTCTTACAGATTATCCAGACGGTGCCGCACGCGAGTCTGGAGTATCACGACCATCGGGAAGATTTTTCACGGTGGGCGGTGAGCGCGTTGGGCGATGCGGACCTTGCCGCGCGTCTGCGGAAGCTGGCGCATCGACAGCTCAAAGGGAAGCAGCTTCGAGAGGCCATCCGGCAAACCGTCGCGGCGCGCTATGAAGAGCTGAATGCGTTACGCTGACCGATTTCGGTAAGACAGTTGGACGAATTGTCCTTGCCCTCTTGGCCGTCAGTCACGATACCGGATGCCGTCCGACGACATGCGGGGCTTTCTCGGTCAGGCGATCGTTGCGGTATCTTATACGTTTAGCCGAGGTGTCAGATATGTGTTTAGCGATTCCCGGGCAGGTTCTCAATATCAAGGACGATCAACTCCGTACCGCGACGATCTCGTTCGGCGGCACCATGAAAGAGGTCTCCCTCGCGCTCGTGCCGGAAGCAATGGTCGGGGACTATGTGATCGTGCATGTGGGATTTGCCATCAGCAAATTGGATGAGGACGCGGCGAGAAGGTCACTTGAATTGATAGCGCAACTCGATAAGGGAGAAGCGCAAGGCAAGGGGCCTGAGGCACTGGGCAGGGTCGAGAGATCTGGCCTGTTGCCGTAAGCCACTCGCCGCATACCGAGGCAGCGATGAAGTACGTTGATGAATACAGAGAGCCTGCGACCGCTGCGGCATTGGCCGAGACGATCAAGCGAACAGTGACCAGGCCTTGGACGATCATGGAAGTCTGCGGCGGGCAAACCCATTCGATTGTGCGGTTCGGCCTCGATGCCCTGTTGCCGGCGAAGCTGACCCTCGTGCATGGGCCTGGCTGTCCAGTCTGTGTCACCCCGATCGGCTTAATCGATCAGGCGCTCCAGCTTGCGTCGTTGCCACGAGTGATCTTCTGCTCCTTTGGGGACATGCTGCGCGTACCTGGCTCGCAGGGCAATCTGTTCGACGTCAAGGCTGCCGGGGGAGATGTACGCATTATCTATTCACCGCTGGACGCGCTGGAGTTGGCCCGCGAGAACCCTGACCGTGAGATTGTATGTTTTGCAGTGGGATTTGAGACGACCGCGCCGGCCTATGCGATGGCGGCGATCCAGGCGCGACGCCTGGGTCTGACCAACTTCAGTCTGCTCGCGGCCCATGTGTTGGTGCCGCCGGCCATGGAAGCCATCTTGTCTGCTCCAGGCTCGCTCGTGCAGGGTTTCTTGGCGGCCGGTCATGTCTGTACCATCATGGGCTACGAGGAATACGAAGACCTGGCGCGACGCTATCGCGTGCCCATCGTCGTCACAGGGTTCGAGCCGATCGACATTCTGGAAGGGATCGCGATGCTCCTGTGCCAACTCGAAGAAGGGCGAGCAATCGTCGAAAACCAATATGTGAGATCCGTGCGTCGGGAGGGCAACGTGTCGGCCCAAGCGGTTGTGCGAGAAGTCTTCGAGCCAACGTTGCGCGCATGGCGTGGCATCGGCGACATCCCTCACAGCGGCCTGAAGCTCACATCTGCCTATGCCAACTTCGATGCAGCGATGCGATTTCGTGAGGCACTCTCACAAGCCGGTCCGGTGGGCGGAGAAGATCCAGACTGTCAGAGTGGTCTGGTCTTGCAGGGCCTGCTCAAACCGCCGGACTGCCCGGCCTTTGCCACGCGCTGCACGCCGGAGAAACCTCTCGGCGCGCCGATGGTATCCAGCGAAGGGGCCTGCGCGGCCTATTATCGGTATCGACGAAGGAGCGGAAGTGAGTGCTGACGAGAGTGAGAGACGAATGAAGGACGAAGAATTTCAACTTCAATGCCCGCTGCCGGTCTCCGGTGACCGCGTACTCCTGGCGCATGGTGGCGGTGGCAGGCTCATGCAGGACTTGATTCGCGAGATCTTTCTCCGTTCGTTCGACAACGAGTTGCTCCGCCAGCTCCACGACGGCGCGACATTCCCGGTCGGGAAGGGCACCCTTGCCTTCACCACAGATTCCTACGTCGTGTCGCCCTTATTCTTCCCAGGCGGGAACATCGGAAGCCTGGCGGTGCATGGCACAGTCAATGACCTTGCCATGTGCGGAGCGATGCCCCTCTATCTCAGCGCAGGGTTCATTCTGGAAGAGGGACTCTCTCTGGACATGCTCAGGAAAGTGGTGGAGTCGATGGCGAAGGCGGCGGAAGGGGCGGGGGTGCAGGTCGTGACCGGAGATACCAAGGTGGTAGATCGGGGTAAAGGCGACGGGATTTTCATCAACACCGCGGGAATCGGCGTCGTATCCCCTGGTGTTCGCATTGGCCCACAAGAGATCAAAGTCGGGGATCGAATTCTATTGAGCGGCGACCTTGGTGCACATGGCTTGGCCGTGATGAGTGTGCGTGAAGGGTTACGCTTCACCGGCGAGATCGAAAGCGACTCGGCGCCGCTGCATCTGCTTGTGCGTGATCTGCTGGAATGCGGAGCATCAGTCCATTGCCTGCGCGATCTAACGCGCGGAGGATTGGCGACGGCGCTCAATGAGCTCGCTGCCGGAGCGAAGGTGGGCATGACCGTTGAAGAACGTCGCATTCCTGTTCGAGAGTCCGTGCGCGGAGCCTGTGAGCTGTTGGGCCTCGACCCCCTCTATGTTGCGAACGAAGGGCGGTTCGTCGCCTTCGTGCCGGACGCGCATGTGGAGGCATCGTTGGCCGCCATGCGCCGGCACGCAGTCGCACAGCAGGCGGTGCAGATCGGCACCGTCACGGCGGAGCATCCCTCGTTGGTGGTGCTGCGGACCGTATTAGGCACGCATCGTATTCTTGATCTCTTGTCCGGCGAGCAGTTGCCGCGCATCTGCTAGACGTCACGACCGTATCGCCTGGGAACGAGAGGGAGAGCTGCCAATGCCGAGAAAGGGAACTTCATGGAAGGATTAGGCCTTCTGGGATTGTTAGCGGTCATTGTGGGGCTTGTAGGGTTGTTTGTGCTCTATAAGGGTTGGCGTAAACCGCAGTAACCGGTTCAAGCCGGGAAGAGAAAGGTGAGGTATGGTAAGACGATTGCCATGGAGGGCCTGGGAAGCTACAGGCTCCGATGCGACCTCCATCCGCAGGCGAACGGCGAGTTTCTCACCCTGGATGTTCAGGCATTGTAGCCCATGAGTGGTAGGACGAATGGATTTTGAAGAGATCTTCTCGGGGTTTCTGATCGCGCTGGGGGCAGGGGCGCTCATTGGGCTGCAACGCCAGCAGTCCAGGGGCGGCGAAAAAGGGCCAGGCGTAGGCGGCGTTCGGACTTTTCCTCTCATTGCGCTGGCGGGCGCCCTGTCCGCATTCCTCGCTCAGACCATGGGAATGTGGCCCCTGCTGGGTACCATGCTTGTTGTCGGAGCCTTTTTGGCCCTGTCACAGTATCAAGAGTCGAGCCGGAGCGCAGATCCTGGAATTACCACGCAAGTGGCGGGCCTGATCACCTTTCTTCTCGGGGTCCTCGCTCTTGCGCCGGACCTTCCACTGGCGGTCGGTCAGCGCTACCTCCTGATTGTCGCCAGCGCCGGCGCAGTAATGGCCCTGCTGTCGTTCAAGGAACCGCTGCACCAGGCTGTGGCGCGCATCTCGGACGACGACCTCTACGCAACGGCTAAGTTCGTGGTCCTCACATTGGTCGTCTTACCGCTGTTGCCCAATCGCACATATGGGCCTTTCAATGTGCTGAATCCCTTCAACGTGGCGCTCATGGTGGTGTTGATTGCAGGGATGAGTTTTCTCGGATACATCGCGATGCGGTTGGTCGGTCCGCGGCATGGGCTTCTCGCAACTGGTATTTTAGGCGGCGTGGTCTCCTCCACGGCCGTCACGGTCAGTCTGGCGATGAAAGCACGGGAGGCGCCGTCGGTGGTTGCGCTTGCTGCTGTGGCCGCGCTGTTGGCATCGAGTACCATGTTTCTCCGCATGCTCGTGGTGATCGGAGTCGTCGGTCCTGAACTCCTCCCTCGTTTGGTGTGGCCGTTGGGAGTCATGGGGATCGGCGGCTATGGCACGGCGCTGATACTCTATCTGAAGTCGCGGCGAACTCCTCAGGAAGCTCCTCCTGTGGCCTATCAAAATCCGCTTGAACTGCGCACCGCTTTGCAGTTTGGCCTCTTCTATGCGGGAGTCATTGTCGTGGCGAAAGGTGCGCAGGTCATGCTCGGAGACAGGGGACTGTACGCCTCCAGCGTGCTGGCCGGAACGACGGATGTGGACGCCATCACGCTCTCGGTGGTCCGGTTTCACCAGGATGGATTGGACCCCGGGACTGCCGTGAGCGCCATCATGGCAGCGGTGATGATGAACACGATGGTCAAAGCAGGTCTTGCCGCCTGGTTCGGCGGGTGGGATTTAGGTGCGCGTGTCGGCCTGGGCTTAGGGCTGGCCTTAGCCGGAGGCATCTTGACGCCATTTTTCAGGCCTTAACCGGACGATCATCTGAGAGCTGACATGCGCACAGATTCGGATGGCGTGGCGTCAGCGTACAGAGGGCATGGCTCTCGCGTGGTCGCCCCTGGCGGTAGTCATTCAGCAAAAATGTTCCGGCTTACGACGTGACGGTTGTGGGGGGCGGGGTGTGAGGGATACAACGAAACTGACTTATGCCGGTTTTTGAAAGTGTCTTTTACGAAATCGCAGCGCTATTGATGATCGCAGCGGTGTGCGGCGCGATCGTGATTCGAGACGTGAATCTGGCATTGATGTCTGCGTTGCGCCACCATGGCTATACGGGGCGGGTGGCGGCGACGGCCACGACGGTCGAGGAGCAAGCAGTGCTGGAACGCGCCGGGGCGCATCTTGTCCTCGTTCCCTATGCAGACGCGGCAGCGCGGGCAATCGATGCGGTGGCCGGCTCGGTCCCGCCGCCGTCCTGGATGCAGACATCCGCACGACAAGCTCCCGAGAGCATTGTGCCAGAATCGAGCGGGCCGCGACCGGATGAACTCAGTCAGTCGATCCTGCATCCGGTCCGCAGGACGGTCCCTCAACAGCCGGAGGAATGATGAAGCAACAGGATCGATCTGTGAGTACGATTGTGCTGGCGACGGATTTTCTGAGACCGGCCCAACGAGCCTTCGCGTATGCCATTGCGCTGGCGAAGGCGCTGCGCTGTCGCCTGGCGATCCTCCATGTCATCAAAGGGGTGGCGGATGCGCAATTGCCGCACCCTCATGAAGGCTGCAATCTACAGTCGATGAAGACCGCGGCGCTCTTGGAATTAGGACGCCTCGTCCGTTTGGCACAGGACGCCGGAGTCCGAGCCGAGCCGTTCCTGCGAGTGGGTCACCCGGCGACCTGTATTCGGGACAGGCTATTGGCCGAGCCTCTCTCGCTCATTGTCATGGGCACACATGGACGAACCGGCTGGGACCGGCTGGAACTCGGGAGCACGGCAGAATCCGTGATCCGGGAGACGCCTTGCCCTGTGATGGCTGTTCGAGAACTGGTGGCCGGAGATGCAGTGCGAGGGCCGACACATGTCCGGCTGAAGCGCATTCTTGTTGCCACGGACTTTTCCGTCTGTGCTCAAGCGGCTGTTCGCTACGCGGCGATGCTGGCCCGACAGCTTAAAAGCGAGCTGATGGTCCTCCATGTCGTCGAGGCCTTAGATCGGAGACCGGATTTCGGTCGCTCCGGTGCCAGGAATGCAGTCGAGATAAGTGTGGGGCAGGCACGAAGCCAGCGTCGGTTAGACCGGGCCCTGTCCCTTCTGAAAACAGACGGCGTGAGGACTGAGGGGCGTTGCGTGACAGGCGTCCCGATCGACATTATTTTAGCCATGGCTGGAGAATGGACTACCGATGCGATTGTTGTCGGGACGCAGGGGCGGCGCGGGCTGCGCCGACTGATGCTGGGTAGTTTGGCTGAACAGGTGGTCAGACGCGCGGGCTGTCCGGTGCTCGTCGTGAATCCGTCGGCAGACATGTCCGGTTGTGAAAGGGATTGAGTGGCGAAGTTTCGTGAGTCCACCCAGGTCATGATTTGCGTGACGAAGGAGCGCGGGGGGTAATTGCTGGAGCAGATCAGTAAGGTCGTGACGCATCACGGCCTGCCGATCCATCCCGTGCTGAGTGCGAAGGTTGCACGGCATGCGCCGTGCTCGGTGCTCATGGTGAGACCAACTCGCCGCTGAAGGAGGAGGACAGGATGGTTTGGTTTGAAGGGCTCGTGCCGTGGGCGATCTTTCTGTTGAGCGCGGCGGTGATCGTCTATGCCGGAGCAAAACTATCTCGCTATGGCGATCAGATCGCCACCCTCACCGGTCTGGGTGGGCTGTGGATTGGCGTCGTGCTGATGGCGGGAGCGACCTCGCTCCCGGAAATCTTCACCGACGTCAGCGCCGCATTGATGGACGCGCCGGATCTCGCCGCAGGCGATTTATTCGGCAGCAACATGGCCAATATGCTCATCCTGGGCATTATCGACCTCATGCATCGACAGAAACGTGTCTGGCAGCAGGCCGCGTTCGAGCATGCCTTGAGTGCCGGCTTAGCCATCTTTCTCACCGGGCTTGCCGCGTTTTTCGTCCTCTATGGATCGGACGTCAAACATGGCGGTGTTGCGCTCGGGAGCATGATCTTGCTGCTCTTCTACATCTTCGGCATGCGGCTGGTGTTCAGGCAGGAAAGCAGCAAGTGGCGGAAACAGGAACAGGAGAAAGTCGTGGAAGGGCAGAGAGCGGATGAGCGCACTCAACCGAACATGCGTGATGGCCTCAGGCAGGCTTCCTTTCGATTTGCCATGGCAGCGCTGGCGCTGCTCGTGGCGGCGCCGTTTCTAGCCGGTTCGGCCAGCGAGATCGCGAAGCAGTCCGGGGTGACGACGACCTTCATCGGCACCTCGCTCGTGGGCATTGCCACGTCTTTGCCGGAGCTGGTCACGGCGACGGCTGCGGTTCGGCTCGGGGCATTCGACCTTGCGGTGGGGAATTTGTTCGGGAGCAATGCCTTCAACATGGCGGCGTTCTTCTTCGTCGATGTGGCGTTTCAAGGCGGCCCCCTCTTCAATGTCGTCTCAGACGCCCACGCGATGACCGCTCTGTGGAGCATCCTCCTGATGAGCGCGGCCCTGATGGGTATCATCTATCGCGTCGAAGAGCGCTATCTGCTGATCGAACCGGATAGTTTCGCGATCATCCTGGGCTACTGCCTCGGCCTCTGGTTCCTGTTTCAATGAAGAAGACGGGGGTGATGCTCATGGCAGCCGTGACAAGACCGTGAGTCAGGTAGGACTCGGGATTTACGGCCTGACGGATGAGATGTTCAATCAGCGAGGATGTTGAACGAGAGGGACATACATGGTTTCGAGTATGCCTTGCCCTGCTGGGGAGCGCGCAAAGTCAACGAATGCCCGTGCCAGTGCGGTTGCCTCTTTTCTCATCAGAAGGACGACGGGCCGTTTGAGGCGGTATTGTCCGGACTCCACGGTCGGTGTTCCCGGTTCGACACCGTCGATGAGGAGCGCGCGCACGGACATGCCGTAGGTGACGGCGTCCTGCGCCTCTTTTAGTGACAGATAGCCCACGGCATCCAGTTTTCCCGACACGCGACTCAAGACTTGTTGATTTGATCTGATGTGCTCAGCGTTTTTGGGGGATCTGCCGACGATTCCGAGCGACTGTTCGAATCCATCGGTCATGTTTTGATCGTCCGGGCGGAGCACCAGATGAACAGGCCCCCCAGCCCTTTTGTCCAGATTTGACCAGTCTCTGACCGTACCGGAGAACAGGGAGGCGACCTGTTGTATCGTCACCTCCTTTATCGGATTTGAGAAGTTGACGATCACGGCCAACCCATCCCAGGCAACCGTCGTCGCCACGAGATCTGGCTCCTCCTGGCCGACGACACCTATATCGACCTCGTTCGAAGTCACGAGGTCTCCAATGCGGAAGTTCCGGTTCCACTTGATATCCACCACTGTGCCGAGATGGGCCCTCTCGAAAGCTCGGGCCAGCTCCTCCATCACCGGGCGTTCAGGCCCTCGGCCGGCCATGACCAGACTTCCCAGAAGTTCTTCTGCCAGAGCTGCCGAGGCGATGAGCGTAGAACTCAGGAGGATCGCCCAACATACCAAGAACCATTGAGGCCTATGTCGTATGGGCCGAGCCATCTCGTCCCGCGCTAGATCTGTCACGATGCCGCTCCCATTTTCATCTCCATGATCTTCTGGATCCCTGCTTTCTCTGTTGTCATGGTCGGAATTGAAGAGGGCTGAACATTGCGAGGTGGCGTCGCCACTATGTCGGTCGCCCATCGAGGCCGTGATAGGCCTCGGTATCCCCATGGAGTTCAGGCCGCCGCTTTCCTGCGATTGGAATGTGTCTGGCTATGTCTTGGCCTGCTCGGGAAGCTCGACAGACAATAATCTATTTTCACAGGTCGCTGTGACCTTGTCCAGATCCAGATAGTCAGGAAGCTCGATCAGCGAGACAGGGTGTCGTATGCGATCTCACGAATAGAATAGTCGGCCTCAGTGTTTCCCTCCTTCAGGACGGCGGATGGATGCCTGTGCTGAGCCAAGAGACTCCGGAAGCACCGCCTAGTAGATTTTCATGTTCGAACTAGCAGGAGCCCTAGTTGGGAGACTGCCAGTCATGGAGTAGGGTATTGAAGGGTTTCGGTCAAAGCACCACCGAATATCTATTCCCTTTTCAAATTTCAACAGGAGGTGACGCGATGAAACGATCTTTAGTTCTACAATCCGTACTCGCGAGTGTGCTGGGCGTAGTATTCGCTGCCTCATTCGCATTCGCCAATCCTGCCACGCTGCCGACCCATCCTGGGTATCCCATGGGTAAGGCCGTGGATCCTGTGCGCGGGCAGTCCCTCGCGAACGATGCTGGCAGAGTCAATGCGGTCGGCGACGAGGCCTTACTCGAATCGCAGGGCTTCGGTGACGATATCTACAAGCAGGACATGTCGAATAAGGCAATGAAGAAGCAGGCTAGGGAGAAGCCTGCCGCGAAAAAAGAAGTCTCCAAAACGGATTCCGACGCGAAGTAAGGAGTCATCATAACGGCACAAAGGGCGACATTGGGGTTGTGGAGGGAAGACTCAGCCTGGCGCGGTCGCCTATACCGAGATGATGATGGTATGTGCGACCGTCGCTGAAACATGACCGGAATGGTCACACCGATCAGCGCCAAGAGAACACCGATGGCAATTCTTTTAGCGCGCGGTGGAGCTGTTAGGGGAGGTCACCCATTCCTCGCCGCGGATGTACCCCATTGCGATAAAGGATCCGGACCAGAGCTACGGGCCCGTGTAGGCTAAAGCCGCAAAGAAGGTTTCATTCAGGAATGAGTAGGCCAAAGATACCGAGATCGCATATTCACGGATCCATGCAATCTCCATCTCCAGGGGATCTTACTCCATTCCAATCGCGCGTCATGCACTAGCCCTCCTTTTATGCAGGGTGGCGGCTGGCTTCGGAAGCGAAGCAACTCTGGAAGGCGTTTCTGCTGGTTCAAGCCGAGGCAAAACTCCCAAGCAAAGCAGAACTATATTGAACGCGCCGCAACAACCCGGATTGAAATGCGTCAAAAGCCACGCCAGATGCTTGCAATAGTCTCGATCCGAGGATAGGATCCGGAAGTGTGCGTCTTCGGAATGGGGAGTAGGTCAACAACTTTACTTCCAAAGGGTAAATAGATTTACTTCCACGGACATGTCCGTGGAAGTAAAAGTCTTTACATCACCTCCTACACAAGTCCCTGTAATTCCTACAGTCTGCTCCCGTCAATATAGTGCTATCTTGGATCAGATCGCGAAGTAAATGTATTGACAGCGGCGCGGTCGGAAGTAAATCTGTTTACTCAGGCGCGGAATCAATACAGTGTTTAGAATTGAGGCCGATCGACTACATGGCGTGCTGGCTACTGTTTGCTCCGGTGGTGGTTGGTGATCCCGTTGCCATGATGTGTATTCTGCTGCTTAAGAGGAATAATGGCAGTCGGCGGCGATGGGCGAAAGGTCTCAGGAAGTTTCCTGAAAATCCATCTGACGGTTCGCGCGGCCAGTATTCCCCCGACGGCGCAGCCTATCAGTCCGACCACAAGCAAGCTGGGCGAGAGGGAGGACATCGGGCACCTCCAAGTGATCGGATCGCATGAGATCCGTGTCGTCAGGTCTGCAGGCTACTGGTTCCGGCGACCGAGCATGATTCGATATCGCTGCAGACGAAAATACAGTCGAGTCATCACGAGATCAAACTTTCGTCTCCAGTCATGCTCCGAAGGATCAGGCTCCGCATCGCGAGCCAAGAGTTCGTCGAAAATCAGGACTTGAAGCTGTTCAGGACATGTCACGAAGTCGTCCGTGAAAAACTTCGTCACGGCCTCAGGATCGGCCCCATCGACTCCAAACCTGGCGGCGATCTCCTCATACACATGCATGGGCGTTGGCATAGTGCGGTCTTCAGAGCCTGCAATCGAAACTAGAGTGAGGTCGGAGCGTCTTCTCCTCGAAAGGCCTGTATCTCGATCATGATGGCCCGATTTTTCGCCAGGGCTGCATCATGCTGACACGGTAATCGCATCCCTCTCTCAAGCGTACCGCCAAACGCCTTCGCCAGGCGAATCGCCACATCCCACGACAGATCTGCATTTTCGTTCACCAGGCGATTATGTTGCTTCCGGCGGTTCATCTTTGACAGTCCCTTAAGCCGTGCGCCGCTAGAATTCTCTTGGGGTCGAGTGTGACAGGGGCCTTGTGTTCGGGAGTCGTGGCACGGACAAGCGGTCAAATTCACATATCGCGCCCTGATCCATCACGGGCTGTCTTTCCTTTCTCAGCTTATTCATCGAGAGATCCGCTTCTTCTCGTATCGGTCAATCGCCCGCTGCAAGTACTGCCCCGTTCGTTACCAGACCACTCTCTCTGTCACGACAAATGGCATCAGCTTGTCACCCGTTGCCCCCTGCTCAATTAATAGTCGAAACGCAACTGAGCCTCATCATCTGCCGGCCGTAGATTGTAGCGACGCATGAGCTCGTGGATCTCTGGGAGCATCTGCGCCTTCTCCTCTGGTGAGAGCGGCTTAGAGGAAAGGCGAATATTGATAATAGCTGGAGAGATGCTCGTGGCGCATAGCTCTTCCCTCGTCATCGTGACGATCCTTCGTGGCGTGGCACGGCATGTGTCCTTCGTTTGAGGAGAGTTTCGACACGCGTGAATCCCGACGCACCGGTCAAAAGGCTGAAGGGGGTGCGCTGACCCAGCGCCTTCTGTGGGCGTTGCAACCAGGCATAGGCCTTGTCGGCCGACCCGAACGCGTCCAAGGCCAAGAGTCCGACGGCCGCCGTGTCTACTCGATCCAGCGCCGCCATCCGGCGTTCACTGGCCTTCACGCGCGCGAGGGTGCGATCAATCTGGGCATTGGTCTTCTTGAGTTTCGCTTGCAGGGTCGTGAGATCAGGGAGACCCTTCGGGGCGTTGTCTTTCAGCACTGTGAGGAACGCGGCTTCGATCTGCTTGGAACCGGCCAGGTACTGTGTGATCGCCCGTTGGATTTCGCTGGCTATCGAGCCTTTCTCGGCACGAGTGATGTTCCGCTTCAACGCCAGATGCTGTTTCGCTGTGATGGAGATGCGCAGTATCGGCATGTGGAGCTCCTCTCGCCATTACCGAGGACTGTTAACCCATGCGCACGTCTGGATGGGCAGACCTCGTGCCTCTCTGTTGAACGACCATGTGTCACGAAATCGATCGCGACACTCATTCCTTGTCTAATCCCCTTCATCGGGTCCTCCCTCAGACAGATAACCTCTTCACGCGACGCTCGAGCCCCTCGGGCAGTCCTGTAGGTTGGGAACAGACTGGATCGAAGATCTTCTGCTGCTGAGTGAGCAGGGGGGTTGCATGGATTCAAAGAACTGCTGCATCGCGTGGTCATCGGTCTGGTCGATGTGCCCATAGCTTGGCCGCTACGTCCGGGAATAGGTTATTCTTTCTGGTCATCAGTGGTGCGCCTTATATATACGTCTCATGCCGTTGCGGGCGGGCATCCTCTGTCACCATTCCAGCGATGGAATAACAGGATTTTCAACAACTCTGCCTACCAGGCGTGTTCCTTCGTGAAGAACATATAGTCGCCGTGTTCATCTTCTATCCACGCCTCCGATACTTGCGGCTCTAAATTATCCTATGCCCGCCTAAACAATCTAGGTGGGTCCGCCAGTATTTTTACTCCTTACTGTCAACCACGCGCTGTTCTCATTTTATGGACTGTGCGCTGCCTGATTGTTCTCTCTGTGTTGAACGACAGTCAGACGGAAAAGAAGATCACGGCGGGAATCTTGACAAACCCAGGAGTGCCCACATTTCTACATGAAGGCTCGTCGAAGGGTTCAGAGATAGTGGTGAGAATGAACCTCAATACAAGACCGGCACGAGATGAAAATCGGTCTACCAGAGGCGCAGGAACCCAAGGCAATCTCTTACGTGACATTTACCGAGGCAAGGTTTCGTGACAAATCCTCGCGGAGGAAGCTTCAAAGAGGTTTTGTAAAACTCTCGATCACCTGGTGAAGCTGTTGGATGAGGAACCCATGGTCAAAGGTTGAGGTTCGGTGCGATGCCCAGTGGTATCCCCATAAACACCACTGAGTGATCGCCTGTTCACTCGTAGGGGCAAAAATGCTAACAATGCGTCCAGGGACAGGAAACGGAATGAACCTGAATTCGACAATGTATTGAAATAGATGTGGCACCAATGGCCAGGATGGAACTATCGGCGTCAGTCTTTTTAGAACGTAACCTTTCTTTGTAGAGATCAGAAAAGGTTTGCAGTTTGCCCCTACGGTGAGCAGAGGCAATTAAATGGACAACCAGCTACTTCTAATTTATCGAGCTGAGGTGACCACATCCTGGACAATAGACCACTTACTGCTTGCGATCCAAGCAAGGTCCGTCAGTTAGGCTATTTGTGGCCAAGATTTAGGTTTTGGCTCAGGTTGAATCGAGCCTGTTGAGTTTAACTTTATTGAAAATGATAGGGGTCGAGTCAGGAGTAGGTGAGATCGAGATGAAAGTCCCCTTCTATCCTAAAGCATGTTCTCCCTGCTTCAACAGCCCTTCCCAGAGCCTCCGCATCTCTTTGCTCGCCTTTGCGCGACGCTCTCGCTGACGTTCGACCATGCGCCCGGCAACGAAAGCCGCCCTCACGCTGGCCGATTGCTTCAAGAAGGTTCTGACGTAGGCTTCGGCTTGAACGGCATCCTGATACATCCCTAAGACATCCTGGACGACTCGCGCTTTTTTGATGAAGCGGGTTGCCGGTTTACCGACGACCGGCTCCGCCAGTTCTGCTGCGTAGCGGGCCCGTTTAGTTTTGATTCTGATCTCGTGGATGATGGCATTGGTGGGTGACGCACCGACCAAGCGAAGCACCTTCCGCAGTTTCTTGAAGGTGCCTGCGGCGAGGTTGTGCAAGGTCAAGGCAGATTCAACGGCGGTTGGATTCACCGTCGCGTCCTGGAGTCGCCTGATGAGGTCGAGATATCGTGCGCTCTGTAACTCCCGCAGCAGGACGTCGTGGGCATGGTGTCTCTGGACTTCCAGGTGGGCGATGAAGGGCGCCAGCGGTCGGCGGTCTCGTGCATCGAGTGCCGTACTTTCTTTCTGAAAATAGGCGAGTTGGACATCGAGATCGCGAGCCGGTCCCAACAGTTGGCCGAGCCAGCGCAGCTCATCATGCAACGAGTCTGCCCATGCCGGCAGGAGTAGGGGCCTGGCGGTGCGCAGGACAACGCGCAATTGTCTCGTAGCCACGCGCATTTGATGCAGGCTTTCAGGTTCCCTTCCGAGCCTGGCGCCTGGGTCATGCGCCAGCAGCCATCGGACATGACGTGCAAGAACCCACTTCACATGATCGATCACTGGCGCATCCGGTGTCGGCAGTGGCTCAGGACTGGGTGCAGGCAGGGCGAGCGCGCGAAAGAGCTTGGGATGCCCGTCATGATCTCGGGCTCCCGCTCGACGGAGCTGTCGTTCGAGGTCAGACAGCACGTCGTTCTTCCCGTTCACCTGTTCAATTTCGAGTTCTCGAAAACGATCGAGCAGGCCTCCGTCCTTCACGACCGACACCTGGTCGATCGTGACCGCTGCGATATCGATCTTGTTTATGCGCACGCGGACGCCGGCGCGCCAGACCCGTAGTGTTGCGACCGGCAACAGTTCTCGTTGCCCCAAATGGAGAACAAGCAGGTCGAGGAAGGTGGCAGGTGGAAGAGTCTGGCGATCGACCAGCTCGATTTCCTGTCGGCCTTTCATCAGAGGGAGTTTCAATTGCCATGCCTGTTTTCCTAGCGCGATGCGACGGCGGAGGGTGATTCCCGCATGGGCCAGGTCATATTGGGAAGTGTCGTAGTAGATCGAGGTCAGGAGGCGGCGAGGTAGCGGGGTACCGGGAAGAGGGGGGAGTCGAAATTGGTCATCGACGGTCAGTTTGATTTCGTGTTCAACAGTTGAAATGAAGGTGCGGGAGTGACGACGAACAGGTTGACGGCTATTGGATCGAGTCATCGATAGATTCCTCCTGCCGGGAGCGGCCAAGCCGAGAAATCATACTCCGTCTTTCTCCAGATGTCGCGTGCAGGAACTGTGTGAGTCTCAGAGCCTTCGCAGCATGCCGGAACGGCATGCCATGGTGAGCACGGGATCAAAAGTGGTAGGCCACTCCGGCCACAAAGTTAAATGCGCTGTATTCGCCACTGAGGCCATAGTTAGGATCAAAGTTGGTGAGCGTGGCGCGGTTGTATTTTCCCTCCAGAAAGAGTCCCCATTCTTCCGTCGCCAGGACTTTCAATCCGACCATCGCATTCAGGCCTGGCACGATCTGTCGACCGGAAATCGGTCCCGAACTTGTGAAATAGAACGCGCCGGCTCCCACCCCCACGTAAGGTTGGAAGATTGTTCCCGGATAGCGAGCAACTACGTTGACTGCAACCGTGTAGAGGCGCATTGACGCCTCAGGCAGAGACGTCGTGCCCGTGAAGGTTCGTTGCAATTGACAGTCGACCCCCAGCGTGCAGTTCGGGGGAGCGGCGGGAGGAGGAGGATTTCCGTTGGGGGAGAACGGTATGTAGGTAATGTCGTGGATCGTTTTGACTGTTTGGTTTCTTATCGTAGGTTGGGAGGTAAAGGCTTCAACCTCGACGCCAAGCCAGGGGGCACCTTCGTCGTTAAAGAAATAACCGGCTTTCCCTCCATACATCGGAGATTGCTTGAGGTTGGCGTCGGAGGTGCTGAGAGTTTGAGTGTAGGTGCCCAGTTTCGGGTTGCTGAGTCCTCCTTGGAAGTATGAGGTGTCGAGCCGCTCCCCTAATTGATCCATCTTGACGTTTGTCAAAGGCTGCGCGGCGCTGTAGCCACCGTATCCGCCGGCGTACCACTCGCTCTGAGCCGTGGGCGGCAGCATGCAGACAAGGAACCAGATGAATGCCAGACAGGCGCTTGTGTTTGCGAAAATGGACCTGCTGCGATTGCCCCATGAATACATCGAAATCCTCCCGTATTAAGACACGGGGGCACAATAATCTGTAGGGCGTGACGACCCCATTACGGTCTGATTAAGTTCCCGTTAACTTGGCCCGGACATGTCAGCATGGGAATACGTTCAGGTCTCATCGGCTGGATTCGAAGAGTGGAATGGAAGACCAGTCAGCGGATTTCGTAGAGGAGAGTTTGTCGTTGAGCATTGCGAACGAGATCCACGCGCACGGTCCGCTCTTGCCTGAGTTGTTGGAAGAGGGACAGCATCACGCTGGGGTCTCGGATGTCCACCCCGTTGATCCGTTGCAAGAGGTCGTTGGTCTGTAATCCGATCTTGTCGAAAAAACCTTGCGGGACTACGTTGTACAGCCGGAACCCATCGAGTTTGCCATCCGTCAGGTAGGGCACGGCTTGCGCTTGCGTGAGAAGACGCGTCGTGTCTTCAAGGGCGGCGGTCACTTCCCGGCGGTCGAGCACCTTGCGGTGAGGGCCAGCAGGAAGCCGGGCGGGTACAGGAGGTACGACCTGAGGGGCGCCGGCTCCAACCTGCTGTGCCAACGCGAGATTCAGCCATTCTTCCTGTGTGCCTTCCCGGAACAACACGCGATTCTTCTCGATTCCAGCGAGCGTGCCGGCGTTTGGAACCTGGTTGCCCAATCGGTACAGACTTTGTCTCTTGGTCGCCAGGTCTTCCAGCACGGCCATCATGCCGCCCTCTCGGCCCATCACGGTTCCGAATAACGCCACCTTCTTTGCCGTTTCAAGCGGAGGAGCCTGCGGCGCAACGGTTTCGCTCGATGATGCATCCGTCGTTGGAGGAAGAAGAAACAGTTTGCTCTTGAGAATCGTGTCGACTAATTGCTGCGGCGGCTCGACCGGGGTAACCGTCTCTGTAACGACCGTCGATGCCACGCGATGTTCTAGCGGAACATCCAGTGTGTCTGCGACAAAGGCGTTGGTGGTATGTGCGACGACAAGCACAATTGAAGAGAGATACGCGGCAACTGCGATACGCCTGTTTGTCGATGTCCATTTCATAATATGAGCGGCGCACACATTCACAGTCTGTGGCGCGCATCCTAGTCGGCGCGGAGCGCACGCACAAGGGGGTGAGAGACGGTTTGGGACAAATTAACAACTCACCAACTTCTCGATAACAATTCCGTAACATCCCACTCGTACCGTTCTCTCCAGGACGCTGTGAGAAGGGGATTCCTGATACGTGCTGCAGGCCAGCGTAAGGCCGACCGTTCAGGATTAGGACCGGCGGTGAGTTCTGTCGAGGAGTAAGAGACTGGTCATGGAAGTTTTCACAGAGGGATCTCCCGAGAAAAGCGATGGCGTATGAGCATGTTTTTCCGGGCAGTGGGGATCGTCCTGTTCGGGACTGTGTGTCTTACGCTCGGGCATGAGGCCATCGCGCAAGACGGTCGCGGGAATACCAAAGGGAGAAGGATGCTCGCTCAATCACCACGATCGGGCACCATTGCAGAGCCAGGCCCCCGGAATCCTGAGGCACAGGCAGCGAGAGATACTTTGACATCGCCCACAAGGGAGTCACGTGCCGTGGCGGAAGCTGAGTTGACTCCCACCGAGGATAAGCAGGCCGTCCGTTTCCCCATCGAGACCATTATCGTCGAAGGCAATACCCTTCTCGATCAGACCAAGATCGAGGCAGCGCTCCAGCCGTTCAAGGGGAAAGAGCAACAGATCTCCGATGTCGAGCGAGCCAGGGCGGAGTTGGAAAAGATCTATCATGCCGCAGGCTATCCCACCGTTGTCGTCAACCTGCCCGAACAAACGATCGAAGGCGGAGTCGTACGGCTGCAGGTCCTCGAAGGGCGTCTGCTGGAGATCGCGGTGACGGGGAACGACCATTACAGTTGGGGGAACATTCGAGGGAAATTGCCGTCGCTCACGCCGGGCGCATTACTCTACGAACCGACCTTTGTCAAAGAGTTGAGCGCCGTCAACGGCAATCCAGATTTGAACGTGACGCCGGTCCTGAAACCGGGATCGGAACCGGGAACGGTCAACCTTGAACTCAAAGTGAGGGACCGCCTTCCCGTCCATGGGAAACTCGAAGCGGACAACAAGGGATCGGTGTCCACGCCGCGCGATCGTCTGGTTGCGGAAATCCAGCATACCAACGTGTTCGGAGGGGACGAAATCCTGACGGTCAATACGGTGCAGACACCGACGGATTGGGGAGCGGTGCAGAACTACGGGATGAGTTTCGTCTATCCGGTAAGCTGGCCGAGCCATCTGCTGGCGGTCTACGCATCAAAATCCAAAAGCAGTTCGGTCCTGGCCGGAGCCGCCATTTCCGTGGGTGGCGCGGCCGACGTTGCGATTGCCGGTAACGCGACGGTGGCGGGTGTACGGTACATGTTCCCGATTTTCTCCGGAGGGACATACACCCATCAACTGTCGTTGGGGGTCGATTACAAACGACTGGAAAAAACGACCGCGTCCTTTACCGACGGCGGAACAGCCGTCGTATTGAGCCCGGTGCAATACACGCCGGCCTCATTGGGATATGCGGGCTTTTATCCCGATCGACTCGGCTTGACGAAAGCGTCCGTAACCGCCAAGGGCTATGTCGCAGGTCTCATTCCCGGCGGGGACAGGAATGATTTTGGGGGAGATCCGAATGATCCTTTCGAGAAGCCGGGTAATCGCAGGGGATCCACGGGAACCTTCGCTGTGCTCCAGGGCGGCCTCGATCGGCTGCAACCGTTGCCCATGGACTTTGCGCTCACGTTGCATGCCGACGGCCAGTGGGCCAGTCAGCCCCTGATCCCGGCTGAACAGTATTTCGCCGGAGGAATGGATACGGTGCGCGGGTATTTCACCAATGAAGCCATCGCCGACCATGCGGTGCGGGGCCGCGCCGAACTCACGACCCCGGAGGTCCTGACCATTCCGGTCGACCGGATCTGGCAGCGCCGCCGCAGTTCCGATTATACGCTGAGGGTGCGGTTCGCCGCGTTCTACGATGCCGCGCAACTTTGGGTCGCACAAGCCCCTCCCGGACAGACGGCGCAATTCAGGCTCGAAGGCGTGGGCGGAGGCATTCGCGTCAAATTTCCCAAAGACATGGGCTTTCTCACCCTAGATCAAGGGTTTGCCCTGCGCGAAACGTTGCGTACCAAGCGGGGCGACACCTTTGTACATTTCTCGGTCGGTCTCTCGTTTTAACAGGAGCATAACCGACATGAAGCACCAACGATTCTTCGCGAGCCTCATCCTGTGCTTCTATCTGGTTCATCTGGCGATCCTCCCGACCGTGCTCGCCAATCCATCCGGCCTGAGCAGTTCGACGCCGGGTGTGTCGTTTTCCGGTGTCGGCACGTCGAACGTGACGATCACATCGACTGCCCTCAGGTCGATCGTCAACGCGCAAGGGTTCAATATCGCGCCTACTGAAACGACTAGGGTCCTTCAATCGGCCAACGCGGCGATGCTGGTCAGGATCGGCGATTTGAATCCCACAAGCATCAACGGACATCTCAATGCAATCGGCCAGCTGATCCTCTTGAATCCCAACGGGATCATCTTCGGTCCGAACGCGCAGATCAATGTCGGCGCATTGATCGCGTCTTCTCTGAATCTCACCAATGCCAACTTTCTGGCCGGCCACTATCTCTTTGCAGGAACCGGCATCGAAGGGGCGGTCAGGAATATGGGAGCCTTACACGGCGCGGACGGTGTGTATTTGCTGGCGCCCAATGTCGAAAACAGCGGGGTGATGACGACGGCGGGAGGGAGCATCGTATTGGCAGCCGGGAAGACGGCGTATCTGTCGAATCGTCCGGACGGTAACGGCTTTCTGGCTGAAGTCTCCGCGCCGTCCGGGGAAGCGTTGAATCTCGGGCAAATGATCGCTGATGGCGGGAACATTACGATGGCCGGCCGTGTCGTCAACCAAGGGGGCTTGGCGCAGGCGAACAGCGTGCGGGAACGCAACGGCAAGATTGAACTGTATGCGAGTGAGACGCTCACGCTCACATCCGGCAGTCGGACCATCGCCAAAGGCGGCAACGACGGTCGCTCCGACGGCGGGACGATTCTCGCGGTCGCGGATAGATTCACGGGATCGGCGACGTTCGAGCGAGGGGCGACTCTGGATGTCTCAGGCGGAAGCATGGGAGGTCACGCGGGGTTCGTCGAATTAAGCGGGAGCCGGGTGGCGCTCGGTGGCAAGTTCATCGGCACAGCGAACCCTGGTTTCCGGAGCGGACGACTGCTCATCGATCCCACCATGGACCTCGACCTGACCGGATTTGCCGCAACGGACTTTGCCGATATCGCGATCGAAACCCCGCGGGATGCGTCTGGAAACTTCTT
Organism: Nitrospirota bacterium; assembly: GCA_030684575.1. Classification (NCBI taxonomy): domain Bacteria; kingdom Pseudomonadati; phylum Nitrospirota; species Nitrospirota bacterium. The sequence goes on from JAUXVD010000003.1 coordinate 324,878, forward strand.
GCCGGATTGGGACCTGCGTGTGACCGGATATTTTGATTTGAACGCGATCCAGCCGCCTGCCGGAGGGGGCACCATCCGATTCGAGGCGAGCCGGGACCTGATCTTTAACGATCTGCTTCTATGGAACAATCCGTTCGGTACGCCGACGAGGTGGAATATCGTTGGAGTGGCCGACCGCAACATCCTGTTTACCGGATTCACCGGCACGACCCTTCAGACGGCCTATGGAGGGGGCATCGATCTTCAGGCGAGAACCGGCAACGTAAATTTAATCGATCCCCAGACCGGGGTCCTGGCCACTGTTCGGGCCCAAGGCGGCGGAGGAATCTCGATCAGGAGTGGACTGGATCTCATTGCGAGCACGGGGTTCGACCCCAACGGCGGGCCGCTGGGTCTCTTTAACATTCGAGGCATCAACATCGATGGTCCGGGCCGGCTCAATCTTGACGTAGGAGGAAATTTCATCGGCGGATTGGCGGATGGTGTGCCGACTGGACCAGGCTTCGTACTCTGGAACATGGATCCAACGGTCACCCCGCAACATACGGTGACGGTGGCGGGAGCGGTCGGCGAGACGAACCTCACGTTGGGTCCCAACGGGTTACCCCTGACCCCGGCCGAACTGCGGGCTCGAAATCTGCCGCTTGAAACCGAGTCATCGTCCCGCTACGCCGATTTCGCCCTGTCCGGCGGGGAACTGACCCTGTCGGCTGGAGGAAATGTGCATCTCAGCCGCGTCCGCGATGCGGGACTCGTCGGAGGAATGGATGCCCAGGGCAATCCTCTTGAGCCACAATTCGCAGCCGGTTTGGAAAACAACAGGGTCACGATCGTGTCGCGCGAAGGGAACATTCTGCTCAATACCAACCCTGTCGACGCCGGGCGTCAGACGACGCCTCTGGAAGTGTTGAGTGCCCTGTTGCCTGCGTCGTTCGAAGCCAGGGCCGAGAGAGGGACGATTCAGATCCGCTCCAATCTGAAATTCCTCCCCTCGCCCACGGGATCGGTGAGGTTTCAGGCGCAGCAGGATATTCAGGGCGTCCCGAAAGTGGGACGGGCCGACGACTCTAACTTTGTCTGGCTCTTCGTGGGCACGGCAGGGTTGCCGGGAGGGAGATGGGTCGCGGTCGACCAGCGGACGATCGCGGACCGTCCGGAGTATTGGCCCTTCTGGAATCGCAATCCGCCGCTGGAGTCGAATTTCATCAGCCACCCGAATATCTTCCCCGAGTACGCGCGAGTCGACGTCGATCTCAATCCTCCCACCGTAAAACTGTTGGAGGTGAACCCCGCCGATCTCATCGGCAACCCGGCGTTGACTCAGGTGGCGTCACTCGTGAGTGACAATCGCCCGATTGCGCTGAATAACGCGACGTCGTTAGGGCAAGTGAGTTTCATCGCCCAGCTGGGCAACATCAGCAAGCTGTTCCTGGATTTGGTGAGCCGTCCGTTCCGGAAGGAAATCACGATCGAGGCCGGCAATCGTATCGAACAGTTTGACGCCAGCATGTATCTTCCCGATCTTGGCAGCCAGACAAGGACAGTGCCGGAGCAGGTTCCGCTTTTTGTAGACCCGGTCACGAATCAGCTCCGGCCGATTACCGCATTCGATGTGGTCCTCATTCGTGCGACCGACCCCGTTACTGGAGGTCAAATCATCCGGCCCTGGGATAGGGCTGAAGCGGTGGATCCCGCCAACCTGGTGAATGTCGTCGTGAGGGATGCCACAGCGACGGTGTCGGTGCCGAATGTGGCGGCAACGATTAAGGCGCAGGACATCCTGTTGAATCAGAGCGCAAGCGGCAACGGTGGACTGCAATTCTCCGGGCCCGGGACGGCCAGCATTATTGCGAAAGGCACATTGGATCTGGCCGATGGGCGGGGCATTAATTTGATTCGGAGCGGCCAATCCGGTCAGGGGCTTCTGGACGTGGCCGTGGGCGGGAATCTCGAGATGGTGCAGTCGCGTATTTTAACCCAGAACGGCGCCGGTGTGTCCATCCATGGGTACGACGAGTCCAGGCCGTATGTGCTGGGTTACGATAATAGTGCCCTCTATCCATCGGAGTTTCCGGATTCCGTGCGGGCAGGTCTTAATCTTCCGGCGGTTGGAGGCCGGGTCAATGTCGGCGAAAACAGCACCCGTTCACAGGGTGCTTCCGGGCAGCCCACCGGCATACAAGTCCAGCGAGGCGGTTCGGCCGGATACATCGCGCAGGAGCCGGTCGTCAATCAGGACGGCACCGTCACCGTCAATGTCGTGAGGGATCCGGCGGCTATTCTGATCCGAGCGACGGGTGACATCGATGTCAATCAATCGCGGATCGCCACCTTTACCGGCGGCGACATCCGGCTGACCTCGTTGCGAGGCAACATCAATGCCGGCAGCGGAAGCAAGGATGAGCGGGTGCTGTTCACCATCGAAGAAGATGTATTGGATGCCCAGGGAAATCCCACGGGTAACAAAACGCGGACCCTCTACGAAGTGCCCGGCAGCGGAATATTTACCTTCCACCCGGACGACCCGCAGCCACTGGTCTTTCCGGCCTTCAACGATCCGCAAATCAACGCCTTGCTGGCAGAGGCGGCTCGACAGAGAGTGTTCGGCCGGGATGTCACGCAACTGGAGGCGGAGGCGAATCGATTGCGGGATGAGCGGGAGCCACTGTTCAATCAATCGGCTCTGAATCCCTTCATCGATCGGCTGAGGCTCGGGGATGTCACGTTGATAGCCGAACGGGGGCGCATCATCATTCCTCCGGCTGGGATCCGCGGCCGCAACGTCACGCTGAAAGCTAGATTTATCGATTTTCAAGGCGGAGAGGTTGTCGGTCGAGTTCGGTTACCCGGGGCGCCGGTTTTCACCGGGACCCCGAGCATCCCGGTCCTGGCACCGCCCGGTGTGGCCCCTGCGCCCCCTCCGCTGTCCGGCGGCGGCACCGCCGCGGCGTCATCGGCGACCGCCGCAGCCAGCAGCACCTCGGCGAAAAACGCCGACCAGGTGCAGGAAAGCCTGAGCGAATCGACGAGTGAGCAGTCAAGCGGCAACAAGGTGGCGTCGAAGAAAGACGATGAGAAAGACGGCAAGAGCCAACTGATGAAATCAGTCCGTGTCAAACGAGGCGTAGTCATTCAAGTCGATGTGAAACCGCAGGTCCAACCCGCAAGCTGATAGAAGGAGATCGACAATGGAAATGAGTTCAGGAGGCGTGGCGTTTGCGCTCAACCACGCGACGCTCGAAGGCAAGATTACCATCGGAGTGTTGCTGTTGTTTTCGCTCGTCAGCTGGACGGTGATCATTAACAAGTTCCGCCAGTTGGGCAAGGCCAAGAAGCGGAATGGCTTGTTTCTTGGCTATTACTCCAAGGCCAAAGGCCCGTTGGTGATATTCGGTAAAGGCCCGATCAAACAGTTGCAAGGCTCGCCGATGTACGAGGTCTATTTCGGAGGATGCGAGGAACTGAAGGTGCAGCAGGAAAAGTATGGGGTGCAACAGATCCCGCATCATGGCATGAGCGCGGTGCGGATCGCGCTCGAACGGGTCTTGGGTGAAGCGGCCGTCAGCCTCGAGTCGGGCATGATCGTGCTGGCGACGGCGATCAGCGGCGGGCCCTTTATCGGATTGCTCGGGACGGTCTGGGGAGTCATGGACACCTTCGCCGGCATCGGCAAGGCCCAGTCGGCCACTCTTGCGACGATGGCTCCAGGCGTCGCCTCCGCGCTCATCGCGACGGTCGCGGGGCTCATGGTCGCGATCCCCTCCCTCTTTTGCTACAACTTCCTCGTGACGAAGACGAAAACGCTCACCATGGAACTCGATAACTTCGCGGCCCATCTCGAAACCGTCTTCATGACGGACTATCTTCAAGAAAAGAAAGGCGCAGCCGCGGCGGACGAGATCGAAGACTATCGCCCTGGCGGTCACCGCCAAGAAGCCGAACCCTCAGCTGCGGCGACCGGGCACTAAAGTTGGAGAAGTGCTGAGACGAGAGTGCTGAGTGCTGAGTTGGCCGGGCGACTCAAGGTTGAGCACTCAGGACTCAGCACTCAGAACTTGATTCAGGGAGCAAAATGAGACGATTTTCACGAAAGAGTCACGGTGCGGTTGCGGATATCAACATGACCCCCTTGCTCGACCTCGCCTGGGTGTTGCTTGTGATCTTCATCATCACGACGACGGCGGCGGTGCAGGGGATCGAACTCAAGCTGCCGGAGTCCACGCCGCACGAGACAGAAATGGAAACCACCACGCCGACGATTTCCGTGAAGAAGAACGGCGATATCTATATGGATGAAGAGCGCGTCAAGATCAACGAACTGGAACAACTGATTCGCGATTTGAAAGCCGCCAAGGGAGGCAAGTTGCCACTTGTACTGCGTGGGGACTCCGGCGTCGAATATAAGTATGTGGTCGCGGTGTTGGACATTTTGCAACGGATTCCGGTCGAGGATCTGGCGATTGCGACGAAACCAACGAATGAACCTTAGCCGGAGGCTGAAAAAGCCCGCCAGCTTCGTTCTCGCATCGTTCAGACCTTCAACGTACCGCAAGGGTACACCTCAGGTCTTCACTCGCCGCGGCCTTGCTGACGAACTTTTTGAGCCTCCCGCAAGTGGTTCGTGACGTGCAGTGAACAGACATGATACCGATCACATCAGTCCAGTCTCGCTTTTCGCGCATGCCGCGCGTTTCCCGCGCGGAGCAACGCCTCACGTTTCACCTTTAACGTTTCACGAATTGAAGAGATGGCAGGCTACAAAGGTTTTGAGAAAAAGAAGAGCAAGCTTGGCACGACGCTCCTGATCGTGGGCATTGTGCACCTGGGCATAGCGGGTGGTTTGTATTGGGTGTCTCAAACCCAATGGGGACAGGACCTCATCAAGGTCTATAAGCTGAATGCGTTCAAGAAAGAGGAACCGCCCCCGCCACCTGAGAAAGAACCAGAGCCGGAGCCTGAACCGGAATCACCCAAGCCGGAACCGAAACCGCAAGAGGCGCCGCCTCCTCCGCCACCGATTGCTGAAGCGCCGCCTCCCCCCAAGGCGTCGGATGCGCCAGGTCCGCCGCCGGTCAGCTCCGATCCCTTCGCCATCGGCAAGGGCCGGGGACGGTTCGCCGGCTATACGGATATTCTGACGGCCTCCATTCAATCGAAGTATCAGCAACCGCCGTCGCTCCAGGACGATCTGGAATATGCGGTGATGTGTGAACTCGTCATCGATGAGCAGGGCCGTGTGTTGCAATATCGCCTGATGAACTCTTCCGGAAGTTTACTCTTCGATCAATCAGCCCTCGATGCCCTTGCGAAAATGGTGGAAGTCCGGCCTCCCCCTCCCGGCATGGACCGCACCATTGTCGTCAAGTTCTTTCCGCCCACGTGAGGCGACGGGTACGAGACGGTGGTGTGAGCGAGCCGGGCGGCATCAGCACAGAAAGCAGACTCGCTGGAATCGCAGGTCACGCCTCTCTCGCACGTCACATCGGCCTTGCAATCCTTGCCTCTCACCTTCGTAGTCCGCGCCCGTTTCTTAACCGGTAATTTACTCCCTTCAGACCCTCTTCTGACCCGTCCGTAATACTACGTCGATATAACGGAGCCGAGTGAAACACAGGGTGCCGAGCAGGCCCGTGTTTTCGGCTTCAGCAAGCAGAAAGCGATCTTTGTGGCCGAATGAGGAGAGCCGGAAATGTTAACGGGCCTCGAATAAAGCCCTGATCCCTCCGTAACACAGTAACGAGATAAGAGAACGTGCAGCCCTGCGTTCCTTTCTCGAAACGAATGAAAGGAGGTGGGCGGACTCAGGAGGGCACAGACGGTCAGCGAAGAGAAGCAGAGCGCGGTCATCATCACCATCAAGGAGGAAGTCGATATGAGAGTTACACCATTCAAACGGACCGTCATGGCGACGGCTCTGGCGGTCGCAACAGCAGTGGCTGGCATCGCGGGTCAAGCACAGGCCTTCTCGTTCGGCGAGAACGATCTGGTGCTTGCGATTTATGGGAATAACACCGAAGCGCTGATCAACTTGGGGAATGCCAATACAGTTCTTGCGCCTGGCGGAGCCGGTATCACGAGTCTTGATCTGTCGGTGGCGCTGGGAACTGCGGGAATCGGCACGAATCCTGTGAGATATACGCTCTTTGGTCACGATAGCACTCTGGGGTCATTGTATGCGGCGACCTCCTTCTCCAGCGGTTCGATTAATCCTAATCTGTTGGCGCTGACGTTTCAGTTTGAAGCATCGATCGGCATGCAGGGGCTCGGCGGATTTACGGGCGATACGATCGCGAGAGCTGACTCAAGATCCTTCACCTCGAACCTTAACCAGAACGGGGGCGGCAACTTTGGAGGTACCTGGCCTGTGGCTATGCAAGGCAGCTTGGATCAAATCCTCAATTTAATGCAGGGTGACGTGAATACCAATACCTTTACCCAAGTAGGCCGTGTGCTGTTGACGGCCAATGGGCTCTTGACCGTCGGCAATCCAGGTCCCTCAGCGGTCCCGCTGCCTGCCGGTGTGGTGCTGTTCGGCACAGGGTTGGTTGCGCTCGTCGGAATCGCTCGGCGATCCTTCAGCCTCAAAGCGGCGTAGTGTTTGAAAACCATTTTCGCGTATTACCTTTTAAGAAGGAGACTCTAGCATGAGATCCAGTACCCCATATCTCTCGATTCTCGCCAGCGCATTGGCGCTGGCCGAACTGGCTGGGACGGCCCAAGCCCAAACCGTACTTAATATTGGCGGATCGTCAGCCGGACGAAACTTTGCGACCGATGTCCCGCTTAATATCTGTGACGTAGGAGTAGTCGGTTCTCCGAGCACGTATCCCAACCGCTATTCCAGCGCGGATGGAAATAAGATTACCTGGGTGTGCAATCGAGGTAGTCTGCCAGTCATCATGCACTACTCGGCCACCGGCTCGAGCGACGGGGTCAACAAGTTGCTTCAACCTGCCAGTAACCCCGCTTCAAACATGCTATTTCTTGATCACACATTGACGACCGGCTGTACCGGTCCGGTAGCCACTTTCAGGCCATCGGATAACAGGCCTTACAACAACAATACAGGATGCAACAACGCCAATACGATCAGCCTGCCAGCTCACATGGGCGCATCCGATGTGCAGGGCGCATCTTTTCACCAAGTTGGTCCGGTTGGAACTACCATTACACCTTTGGATGACAGCACGCTGAATAGTGTCCAGGCGGCGATCGTTCCGTTTACTCTCTTTGCGGGAAAAGGTGTTGTGAAGGATGTTGCCGGTGCGCCGGGTGGACCGATCACCGGACTTTCAAGAATGGAGATCGAAGCGGTCTTCAATCGAGCGGTGACAGACTGGAAACGACTCGGATTTGGCACGATCACGGATGTGGCTCCTGGTACCTTGGAAGCGACTTCGCCGATCGTCCTGTGCTTGCGGAACGCTGGTTCAGGAACCAAAGCAACATTCGATGAAACGGTCATGATCAACGCGAATGAAACGTCCGTGCAGAACGCCAGCGTAGTATTCAGCTCGAGCAGTTCGGGTGTGCTGTCCTGCCTTTCGACCAATCGCCGGTCCATCGGCTATATGGACGCAGATGCGGTGGTGAACTTCAACGTGGGTGGAGCACAAGCAGGAAACGCGTACACAATTCGCATCGATGGCGGTCTCGCCAACGATCCGTCTCTCACCGATCCGAAGCGCGATCTCAAGTGCGGCAAGTATCCGTATTGGGCAGGCTGGCGGTTGAACCGCCGGACGACTTCCGAGGGTGCGGCCATCGATGCCTTGGCCCAGGCCTATATCGATAACGCTGGTCTCGCGGTCACGATCGGGCAAATTCCGACAGGTGCGTACTGGGCGTCTGATGAAGAGATGGCCGTGTTCAAGAATGCAGATCGCGGTCCGATCGCCTGGAAGGCCGGCAATCATCCTGAGTGCCGCTAGTCGACTACAATACATAGCAGCCGTGTCGTCCAATCGGGCAACCGCTTGGACGACACCGGGAGAACTAATCAATGAAGCTCAAGCCTAACAGCACAGTCAAGGGGAGCGTGATGGCTCTCCTGATGGCGTTGCTGCTCTGGTTCTTGCCGACGCCAGCCCAGGCTGCGGTCGTGACGCAGCTGGACATCACCGGTGGCTCAATCAGTCTGAACTTCGGTTCCTTGGGAAACATTGCCGGCAGTTTTATCGCCAACGGGCAGTTGCTGATGGACCAGTTTCAGCCCCCACCGAATATCTTCGATCCGATTACAATCTCTCACCTCACATTTTCAATCTTTTCGAGCAACGGGGGCGCCCTCAATCTTCCGGCTCCGACCGGTCAGACGTCGGGGGCCACCCTGACGGCGGATCTCCAATCGCTCTTCGCAGGGGTCACCAGCACTGGCTGGGGATGGGTCAACACGAACCCATTGATGGCGTCGTTGAACATCGGCGGCGATGCGGCCGGCTCGTTCAACGAACTGACGAATGCCTTCGACATTTCCTGGACCCGCTCGTTCTCGGGCGTGCCGTTTCTGACCTCCGGGACCTTCACCTTGCAGGGAACGGCGCAGGTAGCGGCCGTCCCGCTGCCGGGTGCACTGCTCCTGTTCGGCAGTGGACTCCTCGGCCTCGCCGGGGCCATGCGAAAAGGGTTGCGTTTCGTCTAGTCCGTTCAAAGGCCTGATCGGCCTATCCGCCAGTCGAGCAGCAGCGACCCTGCGGCTTGGTTGGCGGATACTTTTGTGCGGGGAATTCTCAGCGGGAGAGGACAGCGATGATCAGACCTGAACTGTTCGGTCCGACGAATAAAAAGCCCACCGTGCTCGTCATTGATGACGAAGCGGGACCGCGTGATGCCTTGAACGTAATTCTCCGCCCGTATTACAACATTCGAGCGGTTGAGTCAGCCAGGGCGGCGATCGAGGTACTGAACTCCCAGCCCGTCGACCTCATTACGCTCGATCAGAGACTTCCGGATCGACGGGGCCTGGATCTCCTCTTGGACATCAAACATCACCACGCCGACGTGGAGGTCATCATCATCACCGGGTACGGGAGCGTCACGTCGGCCATGGAAGGAATCCGACATGGCGCGGCGGGCTACCTGCTCAAACCCTTCAATGTCACGGAATTGCTGCTGCTCGTGAAACAGACCCTTGAAAAGAAACAGCGGCTCGATTTTCTGAGAGAATTCACCAGGGCAACCCCCGGCCTCTGGGGATCGGAACTCGAAAGTGCCTTCGCATGGCAGGAATTGCTCGCCAGGCACCGGTCGATCGGAATCGCGACGTTGGACCATCCCTCCAGCACTGAATCTATTCCAGGCCTTCTCCCGCTGTTTACCGATCTGCTTGAGGCCAAGGACCGCCAGCTGCTCAACCATTGCAGCCGAGTCAGTTGCTACGCCACGCTCCTGGCCAATCGCATCCACCTCACACCCGCAGAGCAGAAATCACTGGCGCTGGGGGCTTTCCTCCATGACATCGGCAAGATCGGGCCTGAGACCTATTACGCTGCCGACGATGAAATCCTGAGCACCGGGAAATCGGGCAGTCATTGGCGCCATCCTGATCGAGGGGCCAAACTGGTGTTACCGCTGGGCCTTCCGGCGGAGGTGGGACAGATAATTGCCTATCACCATGAACGGTGGGATGGCTCGGGCTATCCCTATGGACTGCAGGAAGAAGGCATTCCTCAGTTGGCCAGGATCGTCGCTCTGGCCGAGTCATTCGACCATCTTACGGCGGAACTTCCCGGACGGAAGCTCTTTTCGATAGACGATGCCTGCCAGTACCTGCTCTCGCATGCCGGCACCCACTTCGACCCGCAGTTGACCGAACTCTTTGTTCGCGTTATCCAGGAATGTAAGGGACTCCTTCCTGCTCTGGGGGTTGCGACCGTCTCGATCGGTCGATCCGACTCCTAGCCATTGCTGTTCACAACGGTTTCTCCTGAAACATGAAGACGGTGCTGCGATAAGCATGGGGCGGCCCAGCTGGCTCGCCGACACGGGGTATGGACGCGCATAGAGCAGGGCTCTGCGTGCGACCTGACTGTATCGAACAGGTGACTGAACGGACGTTCTGTTTCCCCAAGATGCCGCTCCTGGAGAAAAGAGCCAGGTGCGACTGCTCCTCCGACTTTGTATTCCCAACAGGGTTCCGGCCTTCCGTACTTCGTCGGCATTCCCGGCCACAATATTTCAATGGGTGATGCAGAATGATGCCGCCTGGCATGTGAATGTTCTCTAACTGTTCAATTCAGACCAGTAGTTTGCCGATCTTCGAGCTGGACTTAAAGGTTGAGCTAATATTCTTGATGCGTAATTAATCTAAACCAAACAATGAGTTTACACCGATGTTCTCTCAGGCTCGTACCATCGTGAGGCGGGCAGAGGTTTTATTAATAATCAGAGAGACGTGTTAACAAGGAGGATTGTTATGGCACCTATTCCTGTTCTACTCGCATTCGGACTGACTGCGATGTTGGCGATATTCGGATCCGCCGGTCCTGTACAGGCCATGGTCGTCCCTCAATTGGAACTCACCGGGGGGGGCACGAGCTACGATGGACGATTCTATCGGGTAGTAGACCGGCTACTGGATCGAGACGGCACCATCGCGAGGGGGCAGTATCAATCCATGCAGGAAATCGTCTCGCCGATTTCGACGAGACAGAGGACCTTCTCGCTCTTTACCTCCGGTCTGCAGGGTGCGACGGCGCCCTCGGCCATCATCAATGGTTCATCAATCACTCTGGACCTCTCGTCCTTGTTTTTCGGTGTCAGCCGAGGCGATTCGTTTCGGGCCTGGAATATCGGTGGTGTTGCCCAGGGAATCTTCAATCCGGATACGTCCGAGTTCAGTCTTTCATGGACTCATGTCTTTGTCCCTGAGTGGGGCAGGGAAAAGCATGGATGGTCGCACGACGATCGAACCGCCAGATTCTTCCTGCAGGGAAAGGCTATCGGACTCGCGCCGACACCAGTGCCGCTTCCGGCCAGTCTCCTGCTCTTCGCCGGCGGTTTCGCAATGATGGGTGGGTTGCTCTGGCGGAAACGGCCCTCTCTGGCAACCGTTGTAACGATCTAACGGGAACGGCTTCTGCGGGGATGGGCGTCCGTCCTCGCAGCACCCATTCTGGTCATATCTTCTTCCCCCTGCCTGAAGTACAGGACCAGGAGCCTTCAGGGAATAAGGGCTTCCATCTTTCCTGATCCACCTTTTAACGATTTGTTAACACAAACTTGAGACTTGCGTGGCCGTTCCCTCGCACACCCAGCAGTAGACTATTGCTCTCGAAATAGCGCGGTTGACAGCGGTGTCATGCTCTCATTGACTCCTGCATGTTTTCGTAGCTGCGACACTCGCGTCTGAGGAAAGGCTGCTGTACTAGCATGAAGATCAGCTGTCTAGAATCGATTATCACACCCTACAGCATCCCTCGGTTCAAGGCTTTTCAGTCCATCAGACGAGCCGATGCCGTGCAGGTCATGGCTCTGGGCGCCACTGAGAGAATCCGCGAGTGGAAAGTCCGCAAAGCTGGCCTGGGGTTCGATTATGCCGAAGCATTTCCTGGAGAGACAGTAGAAAACATCGAGCCCTGGGCTTTAACCGCACGTGTTACTCGTTGGCTCGATGACTCGGATCCTCAAGCGGTGGTGATCGCAGGCTATTACCATGCCGCCATGCGGGCTGCTGCTCGATGGGCCAGACGCCATAAACGCGTCAGTATCTTCTTGGGGGATTCTCACTGGGAAGATCGGCCTCGAACGGCAATCAAAGAATCCATTAAAGGCTGGTGGGTTCGCCGGCATTACGATGCGGCATTTGCGGCCGGAGAGCAGACTGCTTCCTACCTAGTGCGGTTGGGTGTTCCTCGTGAATGGATCTGGACCGGCTATGACGTAGTGGACAACCAGGCTTTTGCGGATGGGGCAGCGGCTGCGCGCTCGCAGGGTGATTCGCTTCGGAGAAAGCTCAACCTCCCGGAACGCTATTTCTTGTTTGTCGGACGGTTTGCGCCGGAAAAGAACGTTCTCCGCTTGCTTGAAGCCTATGCCAGGTATCGGCAGACAGCAGGGTTGCAGGCTTGGGGCCTGGTGCTGGTCGGCGGTGGACTTCAGGAGCCGATGTTGCGCGAGAGGGCTCAAGAGCTGCGCGACGTGGTATTCGCCGGCTACCAACAGGCAGATGCAGTCTCAGCCTACTACGGGCTTGCCTCCTGTCTGGTCCTTCCGAGCGTGAGCGAAACATGGGGGCTGGTGGTCAATGAAGCGATGGCGGCGGGATTGCCGGTGCTCGTGTCACATCGCTGCGGATGTGTGCCGGAACTCGTGCGGGCCGGGGTGAACGGGTACGTCTGTGATCCGTTCGACATCGACGGTATGGCGCGACTCTTGGGAGTGCTGTCGTCTGACAGCGTCGATGCAGGCAAGATGGGCGAAGCATCCAGGAAGATTGTAGCCCTCTATACCCCGGAGACTTGGGCCCAGAGCCTCGGTGACTGTATTGAGCGAACGTTGGCCTGGAAGCAGGAACAGGTGAAGGTGCGGGCGTACGGGTGGTTGAGTCCAGGATTTCGGCTCCAGAAGCAGGGTGTCGAACCACAAATCCTGAAATGATGTTCGATGCCATGACCTCTGTTGGAGGTTGTTGGCTTGTTCGCAAACAGTGGTGGTGCCCATGTCGATATCGCAAAAAACGTTAATCTCGCCAGGCCGAGCTGATCAGGACCTGGGCGTGTTGCCGTTGAGGACAATGCAGCGGGCGTTTGCCGATGTGCTGGGCCCTCTTCGTCAGGCCTCAGGATATTCTCTGCTGACGGGTATCGGTCTTGTGCTCGGCTTTGTGCGGGAACTCACCGTGGCATCCACGTTCGGTTTGAGTCCACAACTGGATGTCTTTGTTGCGGTCATGAGCCTTCAGTTGTTTTTTGGGGCACAGATCGGAAACGCACTGGAGTCAGCGTTCATCTCTCGTGTGGCGAGAGGGGGTGGAGCCGCCGCCGTCAGCCGAGCCGTGCAACCAGCACTGTGCGGTCTTCTGCTCGTGAATCTAGGCGTCGTGCTCTTTCTATTGGGAAGCGCCGGGCTCTTGCTGAGCGCTTTTTTCCCACACTTCGATGCGGCGCAAGAGGCGCTCGGCGTCCGAACATTGCATTTTCTTACGGCGCCGATCGTGTTTGCGAGTACAGCAGGTCTATTGCGCGGCGCTCTCTCGGTGCTGGGGTCCTTTGCTCCAGGATTTGCGGCAGGGTCGATTATCTCGCTCTGTTCCATTGTATCCATCACGCTCTGTTCCGAGAGGCTCGGGGTCGATGCGCTGACGCTGGGCGTGGCTGCGGGAAACTTGCTCGTCATGCTTCTGTTTACGAGTCGGCTCGTCCGGATGACTTGGTCCGTTCCCTCGGAATCCAGACCTCCTGCTCGTGAAGGATGGTTCCTGCTCTGGGGAGCCGCGGGGACCATTCTGGTCGGTGAGCTCATCTATGCGGCCGTCTCGGTCACTGAGCGAAGCCTCGCGTCCTGGCTCCCGCCTGGTTCCATCGCCGGGTTCTTCTACGCCAGCACGATTGTGTCCGTGCCGCTCTCCCTGCTCGTCATGCCGCTCACGACGATGGCGTTTCCTCGCATGGTGGAAGCCTTTGGCCAAGACAAATCAATCGGGTTCGCCATGCTGTGGAAACAAGGGCTCTTGCTACTCGCGGTCAGCGTCACAGCCGTGGCTGTCGTGTCCGTTTTTGCGGAGTCGATCGTCGAGCTGATATTTGTGCGCGGAAAGTTCTCACTTGAGCATGCCCGCTTCACCGCCTCGATCCTTTCGATCACCGTATGGGCGCTTCCCTTCATGAGCCTGGGCCGGATTTTCCGCAATTCCTGTTTTGCGCTATCGGATTATCGCACGCCTCTGGTGGGGCTCACCATGCAGTGGATGCTGCTGGCCGTGCTGGGGGCGACGCTGGTGCCACGCGTCGGGGTACAAGGGCTGGCAATTGCCATCGTGGCGGGTGAGGCGGCGACTACCGTGACGATGGGGAGTCGACTCGCGATGGCATTGAGGTCTGCATGAGCCTTCAGCTTGAAGAGGATTTCGACGAAACATCCACCCCTCCGCGTGGAACCCAAGTAGGCCTGGTTCTGGGGCTCTGGTTAAGCGGGGTCTTTGCCGCGTCCCTTGGAGGTCGGATAGAAGCGGGCCATGAGGGGACGACACCCATGGTGTTGCTCGCCACAGCGGTGATGTGGCCGCTGCTGTACTTTGCGATAGGCCGCTGTAACTTTGTTCCGTACGCGATGTCGCCTGCGGCGACCGGTGGATTGATCCTGTTCGGGATCGCATCGGCATTATCCAGTGTGATGAGTCCGGTTGCTCTCATCTCGACAGGATACGTGGTCATCACGTTGACCGGAATCTGGCTGGCGCTGCAATTCAACTCCAATCTCAACGGCGACCAATACGAGCGGGGTTTAAAGGTGTTTGCCGTGCTGACGACCGGCTTACTCGTTGGATTCGCCTGGTACGACTATGTGCCGGGAACGCGTCTCGGGAACGGTAAAAATGTGCTGAACCCGAATACGATCGGACTGGTATCCGTGTCGGTATTCCTCGCGGCGATGTCGATCAGGACCTGGGTGTTTCGTCTGACGGTGATGGGCTCGATTGCCTGGATCATCATTCTGACAAGTTCGCGTGCAGCGGCTGTCGCCGCGGTGGTGGGGCTGGCCATGATCGTCTGGCTGCGTTTGCGTGCCAGACGGCAACCGGTGCTGCTGTTATTTGCTATTGGCCTCCTGCTGGCAGTCGGAGTCATGCTGGCCTACGGCGACGTGATGTATCGAATGTTGGATCAGCTCTATGGGCTCAGTACTTCCGATCGTGGCTTCGGTTCAGGGGCGACTGGGCGTATGGAAGCCTGGAAGGGTACATGGGAACTATTTGTGCATAATCCCATACTCGGGGTGGGATTCCGAGCCCATGAATTTCTGCTGAAAACCGATTCATCGTCACACAACGGCTATCTCGCAACGTTGGCGGAAGTCGGGTTACTTGGGTTTCTCGGAGTTCTACTCCTGCTCACGCGAGGCTTGCACCTCCTCTGGACCGGCTCTAGAGAACCAGGGCCAGGGTTCAGCCAAAGCATTCTGTTCGGACTCTGCGCCGGGTATCTCCTGCTTGCGCTCTTCGAACGGTATTTGATCAATGTTGGTAACCCGACCTCACTCTTGTTTCTCGTGAGCATCATGAGGCCGAGGGCGATGGAGGAGACTGAGATCGAGCCGGAAGAGCAGCGACTCGATCCAGTGGATGAGTTGACTGCTGAGGAACTAGAGGAAGGAGTCTGCGGGCATGGCTGATCTCACGTCCGTGATAACCGACGAAACGCGGGAAAGTGCAATACGTGGGAGGGCTGATGCTGTCCTGTTATCCAGAGACGGTGGGTATGAAATGGCCAGCTCCCACGGTCAAGCGGTTGATGGTATCCATGCTTAGCTCGTGGCGATCGAGTGCATGTGGTCCCAGTGGACTGGTGGCACGTCAAAAAATCAACTCTCACTCACTGTTGGTTGCATTTAGCTTGATGTCGAACAACTTAGATAGCGAGAGCAGGCAATGAAACTCGGGATACTTACAGCCTCGTTGTCGCACGATGGGGGAGGGGTCTACGAAGCCGTCCGGAGAAGCGCGCAGGAACTACATCGAGGGCTTCTGCCGAATCTCGAAGTGCTTGGGCTGGAGGATGAACGGTTGCTCGAGGATTTGCCCACCTGGGAACCGATCTGCGTCACCCCCTGTTCTGTGCGGGGGCTTCGATCATTCGGTTATGCGCCAGACATGGCAAACAAGCTCCGTGAGGCGCAGATCGACTTGCTGCATGTTCATGGGTTGTGGATGTATCCATCGCTTGTATCGCTTCGATGGGCTCAGAAATGGAAGAAACCGTATGTCATTACAACACACGGCATGTTGGACTCCTGGGCCGTTCGCCGCAGCCGTTGGAGAAAATATATTGCTGCCAAGCTATATGAACGTCATCATTTGAACCAGGCGAGTTGCTTGCACGCACTCTGCGGCTCAGAGCTGCGGTCTATCCGCACGTATGGCCTTCAGAATCCCGTCTGCGTTCTTCCGTTCGGAGTTGATATTCCTGAGCCGTCTTCCATTGTAAAAGACGGTGGTAAGCAGGAGAGAACCATTCTCTTCCTCGGACGTCTACACCCCAAGAAAAATCTCGTACGATTACTAGCGGCCTGGCGGAAGGTACAGCAAGCCAAGTCTGGCCGAAAATCAGGGTGGGTCCTCACAATTGCCGGATGGGATCAAGGCGGTCATGAAAGAAACCTCAGAGTATTAAGTGGCGAGCTTGGTCTTGAGGCAACAGTTCGTTTTGTTGGTCCAAAGTTTGGTGCCGACAAGGCCGCGCTTTTATCTACGGCAGATGCTTTTATCCTTCCTTCCGTAAGCGAGGGCTTGCCGATCAGTGTTCTGGAAGCTTGGTCCTATGGGCTGCCTGTCCTCATGACGCCGGAATGCAACATACCTGACGGGTTTCAGGTGAAAGCAGCCATATCCATAAAAGCGGATGTTGAAAGTATCGCTCAGGGTCTAACCGAATTGCTGACGATGAGCGAGGATGAACGTATTTGTATGGGCATTCGTGGACGACAGCTCGTTCAGAAGAGCTTCTCTTGGACCGCCTATACGTCCCAGATGCATGCGGTTTATCTCTGGCTTCTAGGAGGTGGTGACAAACCCGATTGTGTGGACGAAGCATGAATACCTGCTGGGCAGGGATAGTAGTGATTCTGGAAGGGCCAGCTGTCTGCATGTGAAATTGTAAGAGCCAAGCAATGAAGGAGGTGTAGTAAATGGCCAATCCATTAGAGTTAAGTTCAGACCTCAGCGCAGGGGAAACCAGTGCAGGCGTGACAGTGACGGGCGCAGCCGTAACAGTCGGACACCGTGTCGAAGTGTCTGCGCCTTACACCTTCAGGGCATCACCTGCACCGGATATGTGAGCGTTGCCGATACGGTGCGAGTCCGATTGTAAAACGACACGGGCGGAGCGATCAACTTAACAAGCAGTACCTAGCATGTTGTCGTGCGACGAGACTAGTTCACAAAGACAGGAACCATTCTATGGGTTGCGCTGGGCTAAACAAAAACATGACAAGCTGGTACGTGTGGAGCCTACGGCACGATGATCGATGCTGCTGAGGCCACAGTAATGAATAGGAAATTCCCGGCAAGAGACGATTCGACCTTCGGAACGATGGCGCATTCTGATTGCCCCTCTCCGCATTCCTATCTCAATCGGGTTGGCAGAGTTGCGTGGGGAATGGTTTGGTTGCTGTTATTTCGTCCCAGCCCTCGACCGTTTCATGCCTGGCGACGGTGGCTACTGCGATTGTTCGGCGCGAAGGTGGAGCAAGGGGCGCATCCCTATCCCTCAGCCAGAATCTGGGCCCCCTGGAACTTGACCATGAGGGAGGGTAGCTGTCTTGGTGACCATGTGGATTGTTATGACGTCAATCAGGTGATCCTTGAACCCTACGCAACGGTCAGTCAATACGCGTTCCTCTGTACAGCCAGTCACGACTATACGTTGAGTGACATGCCGGTCATCTCGTCCCCGATCAGGATCGGGCGTCGGGTATGGGTGGCTGCGGACGCGTTCGTCGGGCCCGGTGTGACGATCGGCGAGGGGGCCGTGGTCGGCGCCCGTGCGAGCGTCTTTCGAAACGTCGATCCCTGGACAGTCGTAGGCGGGAACCCCGCCCGCATCATCAAAAAATATGAATTGCAGCAGGAAGAGTCATGACGGAAACAGCGGTCGATATCTCCGGCTACACCTACGAAGACCCGGAACTGAACGCGTCGCATGATTATCTCGTGCCGGCGCTCTTGGACGATCTTGCGGCGCTGCGGCTTCCCAGGGATCACACACCTGTATTCGAGCTGGGGTGCGGAAATGGATCAGTCGCGGACGTGTTGACGCGACAGGGCTATCAAATCACCGGTGTCGATGCGTCCGCCCAAGGCATCGAGCAGGCCAAGCGGCGCTATCCCCATTTGAATCTACAACTCGGATCGGCCTACGACTCTCTGGCCGATACCTATGGAAGGTTCCCGGTGGTGGTGAGCTTGGAGGTCGTCGAACATCTCTACGCCCCGCGGGTGTTTGCGCGCACGCTGTTCGATCTTGTGGAACCGGCTGGAACCGTAATCGTCTCGACGCCGTATCATGGTTACTGGAAGAACCTCGCCATGGCATTGACCGGCAAGCTAGACCATCACTTCACCGCATTGTGGGATCATGGGCACATTAAGTTCTGGTCAATAGGGACGATAAGTATATTACTCCAGGAAGCCGGATTTCATTCCATCACGTTTCGTCGGGTAGGGCGTGTGCCCGCGCTGGCTAAATCCATGATCGCGATCGCGAAAAAGTCATAACTATGAGCGTGTCGATTCTCATCCTGACATTGAATGAGGAAGCCAATCTGCCGGAATGCCTTCAATCCATAAAATGGTCCGACGACATTGTGGTGCTGGATTCCTTCAGCAATGATCGCACGGTCAAGATTGCCGAGGGCATGGGCGCGCGTGTGGTGCAGCGACGCTTCGACAATTGGTCTGCCCATCAGAACTGGGCGCTCGCAGAGATCCAGTTCAAACATCCCTGGGTCTTTTATCTCGATGCCGACGAACGGATGACGGAAGAGCTGAAGGAGGAGCTGGTTTCTATAGCGGCAGATTCGAATCGGGTCGACGTCGCCTACTACTGTGGCCGCCGGAATATGTTCATGGGACGCTGGATCAGGCATGCCATGCCGCCCGGGATGATCATGCGGATGTTCCAGCCTCGCCACGTGCGATTTGAACGGTTGGTGAACCCGATTCCCGCCATCGACGGCTCGCATGGCTACTTGCGGGGCATGCTGGTCCACTACAACTTCAGTAAAGGTTTGACCGAGTGGTTCGACAAGCACAACAAGTATTCTCTGCTCGAAGCGATGGAGGGGCACAAGATCCGGCATGGCGCCACCGGACCTCCTCCGTCACTCTTGTCTCGAGATCCGGCTGCAAGACGGATTGCGCTCAAATACCTGTCTTTCCGCCTTCCCTTCCGTCCCGGCTTGAAATTTATCTATATGTATATCTGGAATCGCGGATTTCTTGATGGTCGCCCTGGTTTCATCTACTGCGTTCTTCAAGCCATTTACGAGTATATGATCGTGGTTAAAATGATTGAATTACAGCGTAAGAAAGTAGGTTGTTCCGTCTAACCATCCGGTGAACGAAAAGTTCCTTCCCTCCATCTGCCCGTTCATTGCAGGAGGCCAAAAGGCTGGCGTACGTTCGCCATTGGCCATCCTGCAAAATCCATTGCGTCAGCACGGGAACCCCCATTTCCCATTTTCTCTGGCCCCAACACTACCTGTGCAACGTCCTGTGAGCACAAGACGATTCCGGAAGCGTTTTCGCCGACTGGGACTTGGGCGTCATGGCGTCGCGACCGCAATCATACTTCAACGCTCATTTAACGTTGGCTTAATACAAACTTGAGCTTGGCGATGCCATCGCGTGACCTGCCAGCAGTAAACTCCAAAGCCTGAAGGATCTCTAGATTTGATGCACGCGCGACTCGCCTGAGTCGGTCGACCTGAACCTAGAAGCGGTGTATGGACGAAGAGGCAACGGGAGAAGAACATGAAAACTATCTTCATCAATCGTTATTTTTCCCCCGACCACTCCGCGACGAGTCAGCTCCTCAGCGATCTGGCCTTCGACCTTGCCTCCCGGGGTCAGGACATTCACGTGATTACCGGCGGGCAACTCTATACCGACCCCCAGGCCTCGCTTCTCTCCGAGGAAGTGATCAGCGGGGTGAAGGTCCACCGGGTGCGCACATCGCGGTTCGGCCGCGCCCGTCTGTGGGGACGGATGCTCGACTATCTGACCTTTTACCTCGGCGCGACCTGGCGGTTGCTCCGTTCGATCAAGCCGGGCGATGTGGTGGTGGCCAAAACCGATCCCCCGATGATGTCGGTCTGTGCCGGGTGGGCGGCAACCATGAAGAAGGGCATTCTGGTCAATTGGGTTCAGGACCTGTTTCCTGAAGTGGCCACCTCGCTGGATGTCTACGGAGTGCGCTTTGCCGCACCGATGCTGAAACGATTGCGCAACAGGTCGCTCCAGCAGGGTCGGTCGAACGTCGTGCTAGGGACAATCATGGCCCAACGTCTGCGGGATGAAGGGGTCCCGTCCGATCAGATCACGGTGATCGAGAACTGGGCAGACGGCGACCTCATTCAGCCGGTTCCCAAGGAAGCCAATCCGCTGCTGCGCGAATGGGGATTGAAAGGGAAGTTCGTCTTGGGTTATTCCGGCAATATGGGACATGTCCACGAGTTCAAGACCATGATCGATGCGGCGGAGCGATTGAAAGAGGAGACCGACATCGCCTTCGTATTTATCGGCGCCGGCATCGCGCGTCCATGGCTCGAAGCGGAAGTCGCGGAGAGGGGCCTGCCGAACGTGCAGTTCCGCCCCTACCAGCCGGCCGATCGTTTGCGCTGGAGCCTGAGTGTGCCGGATGTCCATTTCATTTCGTTGAGACCGACGCTGGAAGGAATGATTGTGCCGAGCAAGTTCTATGGCATTGCCGCCGCTGGACGGCCGGTGATTCATGTCGGCGATCCCGATGGAGAGATCGCCCGTATCCTGGAGCGCGAACAATGCGGGTGGAGTTTCTGTATCGGTGAAGTCGGTCCCATCGTGGATTGCATTCGAGAGCTGTCGTATAGCCGTAACAAGGTGACCGAGGCTGGCCAGCGCGCGCGCCGCGCGTTCGATCGGCAGTATGCCCGTATTCATGCGCTGCAGACCTGGCGGACGCTTCTGGAATCCGTGTCCGTTCCCGTTTCCCGCTTCGAGCCAAAAGCCGAACCGGCATTGCTGGTCGTGGCTGGAAAAGAATAATGCGTCGGCAGAAGATCACGCTGCTTGTGCTGATCTTGCTCGGTGTGGCCGCTGCTTTGATCTTGCTGTCTCGCACTCCCTCTCCGATTGAACAGACGGCTGTGGCCGCGGTCCCGCGTCCGTTCGTCGTGTTCGACGCCACGCTCTTTAAGAATAAGCCCTCACTCGCGGCCTACCACGTCAGGCCCCTCACAATTCTGTATGAGTCGCGCCTATTTGTCGCGAACCAGCCACCGACCGCCGTGCCTTCCGAAGTCATTGTGCGGTCTCTCGCGTATGAGCTGCGTGCGTCGACGGACCCGGTAGTCCTTGACATCGAGCGATGGCCGCTCACAGGAGATGGTGTGGCGGTGGCATCGACTGTGGCCAAGTATCTCTCCGTGCTCTCGTGGGTCAAGGGCGAGGCACCCGCCGTTCGATTCGGACTCTATGGCGCAGTCCCGATACCGGACTATTGGCGTGCATCCAGTGGTCCGATCAGTCCTCAATTCCTGGCCTGGCGCAAGGACAATGATCGACTGGCTCAGATCGTCGATCACGTCGATGCGCTGTATCCATCGATCTACACATTCTATCCAGACCGCCAGGTCTGGGTTGCCTATGCCAAGGCACAAATCGCGGAGGCCCGCCGTCTTGCAAAAGGCAAGCCTGTCTATGGTTTTCTTTGGCCGCTGTATCATAATCAAGGCAATGAGTCACTCGGTCCACGGCCGATCGAACCGGACTATTGGGACCTGCAATTGACCACGATGGCGCAACATGCGGATGGCGTCGTGATCTGGGGAGGGTCGGGAGATCACGGACCGGAACCATGGAATGAAGAGGCCCCCTGGTGGCAGGTGACAAAACGGTTCATGCAGCGACTCGACCCCTCTTCTCTCACTCCTCCTACCGACGTCAGGGCCCAATAGTATGGTGAAGCGGTTTATTTCATAGCACTATTTCGGCCTGGCCTCGATCAATCTTCGTCGCCGCATACGATCCAGAGCCCTCCGATTCACCCCTGTATCCCCCGGACCTGTTTTAACATTTTGTTAACACAAACTTGATATTGGCGATGCCATCGCTCTACCGGTGAACGATAGACTGGGTCTCCTACACATCGCCTAGTTCCTATGTTATGTGAGGGGTCGTCCGGTGGACGAGCCCTATTGAGAGGACCCGGATGAAGAGTCACCCCACAACGTTCGAAGCCCCGCTGCCTTCTGTTTCCGTGATGTCTCAGACTCGACTGCTGGTGGGCATGAGCGCTTGGGTCTTCTGGGGCGTGCTGGCCGTTGTGCTGGCAGCTCTGGGCTATCTCTACGCAGACAGCCTGGGCGTGCTGGCGCAGTCCTGGTTGGAAGATGACAATTACAGTCATGGGCCGTTCATTCCGCTGATCTCGCTGTACCTGATTTGGCTTCGACGGAATCAGTTGCATATTGTCGAGCGACGTGGCGCCTGGTGGGGGCTCCCGATAACCGCAGTAGGACTCATTGTGTATGTCGTCGGCGAGTTTGCCTCCATGCATGCGGTGGTCCAGCTCTCGTTATGGGTTGTGATCGTGGGGTTGCTGACGTGCGTTATCGGACTGTCCGGGATCCGCCTGCTGGCCTTTCCCTTGCTGTACCTTCTCGCCGCCATTCCGATGCCGGAGTTTCTGCAGGGGGAACTGTCCAATCGTCTCCAGTTGTGGTCTTCGGCCTTGGGGATCGGATGTCTCCAATTCATCGGAGTCATGGCCTACCGGGAAGGCAACGTAATCGATCTGGGGCCGATACAACTGCAAGTCGTCGAGGCCTGCAGCGGACTCCGGTATCTGTTCCCCCTCACGGCCCTCACCTTGCTCGTGGCCTATCTCTATCGAGAATCCCTCTGGAAGCGGGTGCTGCTTGTGCTGTCCAGTATTCCCATCTCGATACTCCTCAACGGTTTCCGGATCGGCACCATCGGCCTGTTAGTCGAGACCTATGGCAAGAGTGCGGCAGACGGCTTCAGCCATTTCTTTGAGGGTTGGATCTTCTTCGTGGCAAGTTTAGGCCTGCTCTGTGCCGAGATGTGGCTCTTGTCCCGCGTTGGGTCGACCTCACCAAGGCGTCCATTTAGCGAATTGATCGGCCCTCCCTCAGTGAAGGCGGGTGGATCGGAGAGGACACATGCAGACGCATCGGCTGATCGCGTGTCTCCCGCTCCTCTGCTGGCGGGAGGCGTCTTGCTCATAGTGGCGGTCTTGGCTGCTCCATCAGTCGCCCCGCACGAGTTTCCTGCTCCTGCGCGGCAGTCGTTGCTCGACTTTCCCTTGCAGCTCGGTGAATGGGCCGGCGTTTCTTCTGTCATGGAGCGACAGTACCTCGACGCCTTGCAATTGGACGATTACGTGCTTGCGGACTACAGCGCGGGGGAGAAGGTTCCAGTCAACCTGTACGTGGCCTATTATCGCTCGCCGAAAAAAGGCCGCTCGTCGCATTCCCCCCGGCAGTGTATTCCCGGCGGGGGCTGGGAGATTACCTCCTTCGAGCCGTTGAGGCTGGACCAGCGGTTAGACATGGCCAAGGCGTTGGAGGTCAATCGTCTGGTGATTCAGAAGGGCGGCCAGAAACAGATTGTGTACTACTGGTTCAAACAACGTGATCGCTGGTTCACCAGCGAGTATGGCGTGAAATTTTATCTTTTTTGGGATTCCTTGACCCGCCACAGGGCAGACGGCGCGCTCGTGCGTCTCGTGTCCGGCGTCAATGCCGGCGAGACGGAGGCCAGAGTCGATGCGCGTCTACAGACCATGGCCGGTCTCGTGACACCGCTGTTAGACCGTTATGTTCCAGATTAAGGAATGACGGATATGGGCACGGCGATATTTTTCAGCTTCATGGGATCGTTGATCATCTGTATGGCATTGATTCCGGCGTTGACGGCGTCAGCCTGGCGGCTCCAGTTCGTCGATATTCCCCGCGAACGGCATGCCCATGACGCGCCGATCGCGAAAGTCGGAGGTATCGCGTTTGCGGTCGCGACCTTTGCTGCAGTTTTGTTGTGGTCGCCCAAGGAACAGTTGATTTTGATCAGTCTGCTTGGCGGCGCGGTCATTCTTCTTTTCGGCATGTGGGATGACCGGATCGGTCTCAACCATCGCATGAAGTTTTGCGGGCAAATGCTGGCTGCAGCGATTGTCGTCGGGTTGGCGGGTGTTCGTCTGACAACAGTACCCTTCATGGATGAGACCCTGCTTCCCTTCTGGTTAGCCGTTCCACTCACTGTTCTGGTGATCGTGGGAGTGACGAATGCCGTCAACCTGGCGGACGGACTCGATGGTTTGGCCGGCGGGTTGTCCTTGCTCAGCTTTGCGGGCATTGCCTACCTCGCGTACCAGGCGAACGAGCCGCTGCTGGTGCTGTTGATGGTATCGGTCCTGGGAGGGCTGTTGGGATTTCTCCGCTTCAACACCTATCCGGCCAAGATCTTCATGGGCGATGCCGGGAGCCAGTTTCTGGGCCACTATCTGGCTGTGGCCGCTATTTTGCTGACCGATTCCGGCAGGACGCTCTACAGCCCCTTGCTGGCGCTGTTTATTTGGGGCGTGCCCCTGCTGGATACGATCGGGGTGATGGGGCAACGTTTGTTGGAAGGCCGGTCCCCGTTCATCGGCGATCGCAACCACATCCATCACAAGTTGCTGGCCAGAGGGTTGACCCATGGACAAGCCGTCACGGTGATCTACCTCGCTCATGGCGCGATGGTGAGTTGCGCCTATTTATTACGGTGGCAGTCGGATGCCGTCCTATTGGGTATCTACCTCTTCTGTGCCGCGGCGATTCTCTCCATGTTCGTTCGATCGCGCCAGCCGACGACGTTGGCGATCAAGCCCACAAAAACGAACGGCTCCACACAAGCAACGGACCAACGATCGCAGGTCCGAATTGGAGTATGGGCACTTGCGGCGATTCAAGTGGCAGTGCCTCTCTATCTCATCGCATCGGTGGCGATGCCGAGGGAGATTCCCTGGGACGCCGGGATGATCGCTGCGGGATTGCTGGTAGCCCTGTTAGGTTCAATGGCGGCAGGCCGCGGAACGCCATGGGCCGTGCGGATGGGTTTGTATGTCGGGAGCACCTGCCTGATGTATTACAGCGAAATCTCCCCGCGCCTTTCCGGCCCCGAGATGATGACGCCCGTCAATATCGGGTTCGTGATCTTAGCGGGACTCGTCGTGTTGACCATTCGATTTGCCGGGGAGGACCGGTTTCAAACGACGCCGTTGGACTACTTGATTGTTTTATTGGCCGTCGTGATGCCGTTCTTGCCGGACATGACTGCGGGCGAAGTGCCGGTCAGTCTTCTTGCGGCAAAACTGATTGTGTTGTTCTTTTCATTTGAGCTGCTGCTCCATATCTATGCTTCAGCGGCCACCCGCTTGGGTTGGGTTTCTGCCTGGATGTTGGGCGGGTTGGTGTTACGAGCCTGGTGGTTATGATCGGATCGTGGAAGGGGAGGCAGATGTCATGAAACAGGGGATAGCTCTCGTACTGGTCGTTCTGATGATGAGCGGGACTCTCGGCTGCGGGGGTCCCGAAGAGCACAAAACCAAATATCGCTTACGCGCGCAAGAATATTTTGAGCAGGGCAATTTCCCCAAAGCCCGCGTGGCGATTCGAAACGTCCTGAAGATCGATCCCAAAGACGTCGAAGCCTATTTCCTCTATGCACAAGTGGAGGAAAAGGAGCGCAATTGGCGCAACGCCCTGGCAGGGTATCAACAGGTCGTGGAATTGAGTCCGGAGCATAATCGCGCATTGATTAAACTGGCCAAATTTTATCTGGAGGCGCGCGCCCTTGAGCAGGTGACCCAAATCACGGACCGGATTCTGGCGAAGGCGCCAAACCATGTTCCTGCGCAGGCGTTGCAAATCGCTGTGACGGCGGTCACCGGCAAGCTCGATGAGGCCATCGGTCGAGCCGAGCAGTTGATCGCAGCGGCGCCGGCCGACACCGATGCCGTGCTGCTCATTGCTTCGCTCTATACCGCCAATCAACGAGGGGAGGAGGCGGTGCCGCTGCTTAGGCGATCCCTGGAGACTCAGCCAGGCAATCTCGAACTGCTCGATGCTCTGTCCTCGACTTTGATCAAGCAGGGCCATATGGACGAAGCGGCGGCGACGCTGCAGCAGATTACTGAGCTGGAGCCGACGGTTCTGAATCACCGGTGGCGACAGGCAGCGGTTTACGATCAACAACAGCGATACGACAAAGCCGAAGCCGTGCTCAAGGAAACGGTGCAACTCGACCCTGAGGATGAAACACGCCGATTGGCGCTTGTCGAATATGTGGCCAAGCGCCGTGGAGTCGAGCAGGCGGAATTGTCTCTGCTTGAGGCGCGCAAGGCATTGCCGCGTGCCGGCAAACTCTGGTTTGCCCTTGCGAATCTCTATGAATCGACTCAACGGACGGATAAAGCCCGCGAGACCTATCAGGCGATTCAGAAAGAGTATCAAAAGAAACCCGAAGGGCTTGAGGCGCAGGTCAAACTCGCCGGGCTCGATTGGGCAGCGGGTAAGACGGACGAGGCGGAGCGGCAGCTTCAAGACGTGTTGAAGGAAAATGCCCGATCGACGGATGCCTTGCTCTTGCGGGGAAAGATCGCTTTGCAGCGCGGGAACGGTAAGGACGCCACACAGGATTTCCGGTCCGTACTGAAGGACCAGCCTGAGTCGGCTGACGGGCATCTGTTGCTTGCGCGAGCCTACTTGATGACGGGTGAAACGACGCTCGCCCGCGAGAGTTTGGGTGGAGCGCTCAGCTTGAAGCCGGCGTTGATGGAAGCCCAGCTGATGCTGGCGGGACTGGATGCGTCCGTTGGACATACCAAAGAAGCACGAGAACGCTTGGAGCCGCTCGTCGCTCGCAATCCCGGTAACGTCACCCTGTTAGGCATGATGTTTCAGTTGCAGACACAGGAGAAGGATTGGGGACAGAGTCAGGAGACGTTGACGAAACTGAGAACAGCCGGTGCGGACCAGACAGCCGCTGATTTAGCGGAGGGGCATGTCGCCTTGGCCCAACAGCAATGGGACAAGGCGGAAGCCGCCTATTCCCGAGCCGCCGAGCAACGGCCACTCGCACCGGAACCGCTCCTGGCCCTGGTGCAGCTTGGGATCAAGCGTGGACAGGTTGCTCAGGTGCAATCTCGACTTGAAGCATTGATAGCGGCCCATCCCGATCATCCCTTCGCGGATGGATTTTTTGGCGAGCTGTTGCTGACGAGGGGAGATACCGCTGCGGCCATCGCGCATTTTGAGGCTGCGGCGCGTCTGAATCCGAAATGGAGTACCCCTTGGGTTCACCTGGCCCGCTATCACTACGCGGGAAAACGCCTGACGGAGGGGGACGAGTTCCTGCGCAAAGGGCTTCAAGAGAGCCCGGACAATGAACAGATGCGCTTGCTGTTGGCGGTGAGTCTCGATGCGCAGCGCCGGTTCGACGAGGCCATTGCCCATTACGAGACGGTGTTAAAGACGAGTCCGAAGTCGATGCTGGCGGCGAACAATCTCGCAGCGACATTGATCGATCACAAAAGCGATTCGAAAAGTCTTGAGCGAGCTCTGACGCTGAGCCGGGCCTTTGAGTCGCAGACGCCGAATCCCTATCTGCTCGATACCTTGGGGTGGGCACATTATAAGCTGGACCATGGGAACGATGCGGTGCGCTTGCTGAAGCAAGCCACGGCCTTGGCACCGGACCATCCGGTGCTGAACTACCATCTTGGCGCGGCACTATCGAAGTCTGGACATCCTGGCGATGCGCTCGTGTATTTGAAAAAGGCGGTGGCGGCAGGAACCCCGTTTGAGGGATTGGACGCAGCCAAAGCATTGCTGGCGGAGGTGGCGGGATGAGAGCGTTTCTCCAAAATATGTTGGCGCAGGGGTTTGTCAGTGGGGCGATCGTCATAGGAGGACTCTGTCTGTTCGGAAACAACCAGGTCTTCGCGGCAGAGACGGCGGTCGCCGAACCCAGCTACCTGCTCGGCCCGGAAGACGTGCTGAAGGTCGCGGTGTGGAAGGATGAACAGCTCACGCAGGAAACGGTGGTGCGCCCCGACGGGATGATCACCTTCCCGCTCATTGGAGACGTGTCCGCAACGGGCCGTACAGCAGAGGATGTGCGCCTAGAAATTGCGAAACGGCTGAGCAAGTTTCTCCCGAATCCCAATGTCACGGTCTCTGTGCTCAAAGTGCTGAGTAACCGCATCTATGTGCTCGGGCGAGTGAACAAGCCCGGAGAGTATCTGGTCGGCCACTACACCGATGTGTTGCAAGCGTTGAGTATGGCAGGAGGCCTCACGCCCTATGCATCTGAGAACGACATCAAGATCATGCGGCGTGGCGGAGCCAATCAGCAGGTCTTTCATTTCAGATATGGAGATATGCAGAAGGAGAAAGACCTGAGGCAGAATATTTTGTTGCAGCGTGGCGACGTGGTGATGGTGCCGTGACCGAATGGAACCACCGAATGTCGGATTCAATCGTTCGTCCCTGGGAACCCGACTGCGGGTACGCCTGTTCGCGTGCCTGTGTGTTGCGATGCTGACGGCAGCCGGTGTGCAAGGCGAAGCAGGCGCAGCAGAGTGGTCGGCGGAGCCGTCGTTGAGTGTGAAAGGCGAGTACAACAGTAATTTATTGTTGTTCAACGGCAACAATGAAGTGTGGGGCCACTGGGTCAGTCCCGCCTTGAAATTCAAGGGCTCCACCGAATCCTTGGAGGTGGAAGGGAACGTGAAGAGCGACTTCGTTCAATACTACGGTCAAGAGGACAGAGGCCTGACGAATCTATATTTTCCGTTACGGTCGTCCTATCGCTCGGATCGCCATACAGTAGGATTCGAGGGAGGTTTCACCAGGGACAACACGTTGATGACTGAATTGAAACAGACCGGACTCGTCTTGGGTTTCACCCAACGAAGTCTGTGGACGGCCATGCCCAGTTGGAAGGTTGGCATCACCGAGCGGCTGTCCTGGCAAAGCAGTTATCAATTCATGGATGCGCAGTACGAAAACGGACGTCGTTTAGGCCTCGTGGATTATCAAGTTCACGGGGGGACGACGGGGCCGACCTATAACCTCGGTCTGTTGGATCAAGTCCAACTCACCGGCGAATACACGTTGGTTCGCACGCCCTTCATCAAACAAGACTCGACGTATTACGGCCTGCAAGGCGGATGGACCCATGATTTCGGCCACGAGGTCACCGGCTCTCTATCTGGAGGCATCCGGTTCGTACGCTCGACGCAGGAGATCCCGGGAGGAGCCGTGACCGATCGTGAAACCGTGTGGGTCTATAAGGGGACTCTCCGAAAACAGTTTGAGCGCACGACGATGCAAATGGACGTTAGCCGCGAGATCAATCCCAGCGGGTTCGGCCGATTGCTGCAGAGCGATCACGTGGGCGGATCGCTGTCGCACAACGTGACCGAAACCCTGAGCGCTTCATTGAACGGAGGCCTGTATTTTGTGTCCGGGGTCGAGACCAATGCCTCGAGCGGCTCCGTGTCTCAGTCGAGGTTTTCCTCTATCAGCCCGAGCCTGTCGTGGAAGTTCAGCCCCTGGTGGACGCTGGATCTCTCGTACACCTATGCCGAGCGTGCCGTCGGCAGTCTCAACCAATGGAATTTTGCCAATTCCACATTCGTCATGGTGACGTACGGAGGGCAGAAATGGTCGGTGTCCCAATGAACAGCGGACGTGCGCCACAGACTCCACGAGCCGTGGCGGCTCCCACAAAAGATCTCTACGACTATCTGGCCCTGCTGCGACGTCGCAAGACCTTGATCCTCATGGTCGCCGCAGCGCTCTTGGCGGCCAGCGCCGCGCTGGCGTTTCTGCTGCCGGCGGTGTATCGGTCGACCGCGACGATTCTCATTGAAGAGCAGGAAATCCCGCCCGATCTCGTCCGGTCGGCCATCGCGACCTACGCCGATCAGCGCATCGAGACGATCAAGCAGCAAGTCTTGAGCCGTTCGACCTTGTGGCACATCGTCGAGCAATACGGCCTCTACAAGGATCTTCGGAAGCGAAACCCGACGGAAGAAGTTCTCGCTCGCTTCGTGAAGGATATCCAGATCGACGTGATGAACGTGAAGGTGATCGATAAGCGCACACAGAATCCTACCCAGGCGACGATTGCTTTTACACTGTTGTACGATGGCGAGAGCCCTGAGCTGGCACAGAAAGTGGCGAATGAGCTGACCAGCTTATTCCTGGGGGAAAATCTCAAGACCCGCGAGCGGCATGCGCAGGAAACCACCGCGTTCTTGAAACGCGAAGCCGAGAGTCTCTCGCATCATATCCAGGATCTGGAAGGCAAGCTGGCGGAGGTGAAGCAGCGAGCCGCCGGGGCGCTTCCCGAACTGGTGCAACTGAATATGCAGCTCCTGAGTTCGACCCAACGGGAAGTGATCGAGTCCGACCGGGATATCAGAAGTTTGAAAGAACGGAAAACCTACCTGGAAGGAGAGTTGGCCTCGCTGAAGCCGCATACACCCCTCATTAATGCGAGTGGCGACCGGATGCTGGACACGAGCGAGCGCTTGAAAGCGCTGAGAGCGCAATATGCCAGCGCCTCGGCCTACCTCGAACCAGAGCATCCCGACCTCATCAAGATGAAACAGGAGCTGTCGTCGCTTGAGAAAGAGCCTGGCGCGACGGACGGGCGTGAGGAGCTGTCGAAGCGTCTGACGGCGGAGCAGGCGTCGCTCGCGGCACTGCGCGAGCGGATGGAAGCTTCGCACCCCGATGTGGTGAAAACGCAGAATGTCGTCGCCTCACTCGAACGAGAGCTGCAGGCCGTCTTAGCCATGCCGCCCAAGCCACTCACCGTGAAGCCGGAGAATCCAGCCTATATCAATATTCAGTCGCAGTTGGCATCGACGACGGCGTCACTGCAATCTCTGGAAAAAGCACGGGTAGATCTGAAACGGCGATTGGAGGAGTATGCCAAGCGAGTGGAGACGACACCGACGATCGAGCCCGAATATCTCGATCTACTGCGTGATCGTGAAAACTCCGTGCGCAAATACCAGGAGATCACTTCTCGCTTAATGGAAGCGCAGGTCTCAGGTGAATTGGAAGTGCAGCGGAAGGGCGAGAGATTCTCATTGATCAATCCGCCAGAGCTGCCGGAAAAACCGGACCGGCCCAACCGTCTGGCGATTCTGCTGCTGGGTGCGTTTCTCGCCATCGCCGGAGGAGTGGGAACCGGTGTCGTTGCGGACAATGTGGATCGCACGATCTATACGTCCGACCAGCTTGGCCGCGCGATGGGGATGGCTCCGTTGGGCGTGATTCCCTATCTGCCGTCGGAGGACGAAGTCGTGCAGCTCGGACGCCGTCGAGCAGTTGTCGGCCTTGCCGGACTTGGTGTGGTGGTGGTTGGCGCAGTCGTCCTCCATCTGACATGGATGCCTCTGGATGTGTTGTGGTACACGATCATGAGAAAACTCGGCTGAGCGAGAGAGAAGGGGAGCGTCCGATGGAGTATTTGCAACAGGGGTTGGAACGGTTCAAACAAGAGCACGGATCGGAGGTGCCGCCTCAGAGGCGGCAAGCCGGCGCGCCTCGACCGGTGCCCCCGCCCATCGTCTATACTTCGACGAAAACCGTTGAACTCACTGATGAGACGATGCGGACCCAGCGCTTGATCTCCGGGTTCGAAGGGGGCGGCTTTGTCGACGCGTTTAAAATGCTTCGAACTCAGGTCGTGAAACAATGCCGTCAGAACGGGTGGAATGTATTGGGAGTGACGAGTCCTATTCCACACGAAGGGAAAACGCTTACCGCCGTCAATCTGTCACTGGCCTTGGCGATGGATTTAGCTCATACGGTTTTGCTCGTCGATGCCGACATGCATCGGCCAG
This sequence comes from Nitrospirota bacterium, assembly GCA_030684575.1. Classification (NCBI taxonomy): domain Bacteria; kingdom Pseudomonadati; phylum Nitrospirota; species Nitrospirota bacterium. Next base: position 356,719 of record JAUXVD010000003.1, read on the forward strand.
CCGTTCACCAGGCATTTGGGATGGAGAGTTGTCCCGGCTTGACCGAGCATCTCTTCGATGAGGTGCCGCTCGAACAATTGTTGATTCACCCAGGGATCGGCCGATTTGTGTTCCTCCCCGGTGGACGCGTGATCGCGAATTCCGCAGAGGCCCTTGCCTCGCCCAAGATGGCGGTCTTGGTGGAGGAACTGAAGCACCGGTATCCCGCAAGGCTTCTGGTGTTCGACTTGCCGCCTCTGTTGTCGCGTGCCGATGTCCTGGGGTTTGTTCCACACATCGATGCGCTGCTCCTGGTCGTCGAAGAGGGCCGGACAGCCTCGACAGATGTGAAGCGGGCCATGGGGCTGCTCAAGGGAAGCGTGCCGGTTCTTGGCGGCATCTTGAATAAATCCTGTCGAGGGGCACTCACGCAGCGTCGGGCAAACGAGCTTCTCATGACCAGTTCAAGGTAACGGACAGATGTACGAAGCCTATTATCGATTGCAGCTCAAACCGTTCACGCTGCTGCCGGACCCCGGGTTTCTCTTCCTGGGAGCTAAGCACAAGATGGCGCTGAGCCTGCTGGAATATGGGCTGGTCAACGGTTCTGCCTTTATCGTGATCACCGGTCATCCGGGCACAGGAAAAACCACGCTCCTGAACCGCTTGTTGGAACAATCGCGCCATCAATGGACGATCGGCCTCTTGGCGAATACGCATGAGGGGCTGGGAGGGCTCATGCCGTGGATTACGGCGTCCTTCGGCCTGGACACCAAGGGCAAGAGCGAAGTGGAGCTCTATCATGAGTTCGGAAAGTTTCTGGAAGGGGAGCAGGCTGCCGGACGACGCGTGCTTCTGGTCCTCGACGAGGCGCAGAACGTCGGGTCGGTGATGCTGGAAGAACTGCGTTTGCTCTCGAATCTGAACGATGGGCGGCGGCGTTCGTTGCAGATTCTGCTGTCGGGACAACCCGCGCTTCGAGATCTCCTGGAGGGGCCTGGGATGGAACAGTTCGCCCAGCGCATCGCCGTGGAATATGCGCTCGAGCCGCTGGCCGAGGAGGAAGTCATCGCGTATATTGCCCATCGAGTTCACGTAGCCGGTGGACGGAGACCGTTGTTTTCCAGACTTGCCTGTCTGAAAGTCTTTGCGTTGACCGGCGGGGTTCCACGGCTCATCAATCAGCTCTGTGATCATGCCTTAGTGTATGGGTATGCCGCACAGGCCGAGACGATCACAGCACAGGTCATTCTCGATGCCGCGCGTGTTCGTGACAAGAACGGGTTTTTGCCGTTTCGGGCAGATCCCGATGCAATCGAGCCGAACCAGAGCGAGCTCGAGGCGGAAGCGGAGGAAATGGCCGCACAGACTTCAGCGCGGTCTGAGCCGAATGCGCCCCCGTCGATCACAATCCCGGCATCCTCGCCTGATCCCGCAGTTCTCTACGGAAAGGCCCTTTCATTAAAACAGGCGGGAGAGTTTTCTCAGGCCCTCACACTCTTGGACCGGCTGACTGACGATGGAGTATGGGGCATCAAAGCGCTCGGACAGAAGGGACTCTGCTTGAAGGCGATCGGTCGATACGAGGATGCGTTGACCGCTTTTCGCACGGCGCTTGACCGTCCGTCTGGATCGACGCAGGACCTGGTCTCGCTCCGGTACCTCTTTGCTCGGACGTTGGAATCCATGGGCCGGTCCCAAGAGGCCGTCGAATGCTATCGCACGATCAGCCGTGAGAGCCGGCAGTATCGCGATGTAGCCGTGCGGCTCGACCAGTTGGCCCCCTCTACTCCGTTCGATGACGATGCGATGGTTTCCCCACCAACATGGTTACAGTCGTTGGTCAGGAGCTGTAGCCAACTCCTTCGCAGCACCAGCTGACCGACCCCCTCGAAGCAATGACAGGTCTGAGTCAGGGCTCGTCATCGACCCCTGTGCACGATAGTGTGCCCGCCCTCCTCTTCTGCGGGAGTTAACCATTACCGGACTCTGTCGTAACCTGTTTGTAATCCACCGACCCTATCCTGCCCTCGTATGCTTGTGCTTGTACATCTCTGAGCGGCGGAGGGCGAATGAAACGTGGATGGCGTCGGGCGGTCTGTCTCTCGGGAGGCCTTGTCTTTTCGGTCCTGTGCTGGTGGTCCGACGGTCACGCAGGCAAGCTGGAGGATCTCTTGTTGGAAAACAAGCAGATCACGATCGATCAATGGATCAAGCTGAAGGCGGAAGAGGAAAAACTCCAGGTCAAGGAATTCGAAGAAAGTCGCGGTGTTGGCGACGTCCCGGTTCGCGAGCGTTGGTACGAGAAGATCAGCATTCGTGGCTATGCGCAGCTCCGGTATAACTATACGATCAATAACGATCTGTTGCGGAGCAACCAGGCCGATCGTTCGATCTCTGGTTACAACGAATTATTTCTTCGGCGCGGCCGGGTAATCGTGAGCGGGCAGCCGCATGAGCGGGTATTCATCTATGTCCAGCCGGAATTCGCGAGCCTGGTGGGCGGGACGGAACAGGCCGTCGCGCTCAGAGATATTTACTCCGACCTCTTTCTGAGCGAAAAGAAAGAATGGCGCATCCGGGCCGGCCTGTCGAAGGTTCCCTTTGGCTTCGAAAACATCCAGTCGAGTCAGAACCGGCTCGCGCTCGATCGAAACGATGCGCTGAACAGCGGGGTCCCGAATGAGCGGGACCTCGGGCTGTTTCTCTATTACGCACCGACGGCGGTACGCGAGCGGTTTCGAAGACTTGTGGACAGCGGACTGAAAGGATCCGGCGACTACGGAATGCTGGGCCTCGGCATCTACAACGGGCAGGGTGTGAATACGAGAGAACGCAATAAAGACAAACACACCGTCTTCCACTTTACCTACCCCTACGAGTTTCCAGACGGACAGATCGTCCAAGTCGGCATGGATGCCTACCGGGGCCAGTTCAATGTGCAGACCACTCCTGTTGTTCCGACAAATGTCAATGCGGCTCAGGGCCAGGCATTTTCACCAAGGGTGACGAATAGCGGAAACTATCTGGACGAACGGGTCGCCTGGCACGTCGTCCTGTTTCCACAGCCCTTCGGCTTTCAGGCGGAGTATATGATCGGCCGTGGGCCAGAGTTGAACCAGGCCAGGACCGAGGTGGTGCTCGGGACCGTGCGGGGCGGCTATATACAGGCGTACTATAACTATCAATGCGATTTCTATTGCCAGAACATCATTCCATTTCTTCGGGTGCAGGAGTACTTCGGAGGAAGAAAGGCCGAACTGAATTCTCCCAGGAATTCCGTGCGCGAATGGGAAGTGGGTCTCGAGTACCAGTTTAACCGTGCATTGGAATTGACTGTGAGTTATGCCTGGGCCCAGCGGACGTCAGATCAGGCCAACTTTGTACCCGCCGGCTCTCCGTCCGGCGCTTGTGCGGTGGCGGGCTCGCAACTCGGATGCGTTCAGTCTCCCTATCAACTGCAGAGCGGGAATCTTTTGCGCTTCCAGCTGCAGTGGAGCTTCTAAGCGGAAGCTCCTGGTCGTCATGGGGACAGACACGTGTATGGGTAGAGAGTGGTTCTTACTCTCTTGTGATCTCTGACTTGGGGCAGTCCGATACCAGGTGGTTTGGTCATTCGAGAGGTGAGGGGACGGCGGGGCCTGGCGACGGATACGATGCAGGCCTGCGCGGTGACAGCGCGCGATACAGTACAATCAACTCGCGATTGTCCCGATGGAACAATCTTGTAAGTCCGGTGACCGCCGTTTCCCGCCTGGCAGAAGGAGGGTCAAAGTCCAATCGTCCTCGTTGAGGTGCGAGCGATCGCATGGGGGTCAACCGATCGTCGGTCGTATCGGCCACGCCGATGTCAGCACTGTAGTGTGTGGGTGAGCGGTAGTTCGCCAGGACGATGTGCAGTTCATCTCCCTGGACGAAGAGTCCTCCGGAGGTTACTTCCCGGCTGGTGCCGGACAGGTACTTGGATTGATAGAAGGTGACGATTTCTTCCGCCGTCGCTTTGCCCAGTGCGATCGCCAGTACTGGTGCAAAGAACTGGACTTCGTGCTCCGTGAAGGCGGGATGGCGAGGGGGTAGGCTGGTATCGTCGTAGATCGGCAGTTTTGCCCAGGGCTCTTCGACGATGATCCCGCTCAGCACGGCTGCCAACTGTTCAGGAGTCAAGGACAGGGGGTGGGTATGTCCGTTCCCCTCGTTTACAGAATGGTCGATTTCCAGTCGGACGAACGCTGTCGGTGTTTCGAGGATCGTGATTGTCGTAAATTCGGTTGGAGCGCATCCGGAAAGGAGCGGCAGGCTCAAGGCAAGAAAGGTACAAGAAATAAGTCGAATGGTCATAGGGGGTAGTTTCTATTTTCCGACTATAGCAGGATGGTTACAAGGGCCACCAGCCCAGTAAGGCATAACGGTGAGCGATGAATGATGAACCGAAACACGATGGTCACTTCAGCCACACACCGCGGCGGCTAGTTCGGCTGAAGTGGGCTAGTCGCGAAGTTTGATCGGCTGTTCCCCGGCGGCGGTTCGGACTGGTGTCGACCACATCGCGATTAAACGAGTGAGTTCCATCGTCTGGAGAGCATAGTAGCCCTCGTCCACCACGATCTGCTGGCCTTGCTGACTGAGCGCGAATTTCACGTACTCCGCGAGTGAGCCTGGCAGTGCGACTTTCGGAGCCCGGTTGACGTAGAGGTACAGCTGGCGTCTCAGAGGGTAGGATCCATCCATCGCCGTTTCAAATGTGGGCGCCACATACCTCCCGCCCTGGACCGTCGCCAGGGGAACCGGACGGAGTCCTGAGGTTCGGTAGCCGATGCCGCTGAATCCGATGCCATATCGATCCTTCATCAATTCAACCACGACGGATGCCGAGCCGGCGCCTACCGTCATGGTCTTCTTGAAATCCGCCCCGTTTAAGACGTGCTCTCTGAAGAATGTTGCAGTGCCGGAATTACCATTCCGTCCGTAGATGTGGATAGGCGCCTCCACCCACCCCTCTTCCAACAACATGGCGTCGCCCCACGAATTGACAGGATATCTCAGTCCGCGTCGTCGTTCTATGGAGAAGATGGCATCAACTTGTGCGAGGGTCAATCCTTCGATCGGGTTGTCTTTGTGCACGAAGACTGCCAACGCATCGACGGCGACGGGTACCTCTGTGGGTTCGTATCCGAATTCACGCTTGAACTCGACGATCTCTTGAACGGTCATACGGCGCGATATGGCGGCGACCTGCGCTTTCCCTTCCATGAGCTGAGCCAGGCCTGTCTCGGAGCCCGCACTGGAGACTTTGATCGTCAATCCAGGATACAGCTGCCGCAGATCATTCGCCCAGGATTCCGTCAGGGGCTTCATGGAATCGGAGCCTGCGATGGCAATCGTTCCGCTAAAACTCCCGACAGGCTGGTAGGGGAGGATATTCGAATCGAGGCCAGGCTTTATCTGAGCCTGTGCAGGACAGGCCATGGCCAGGATGACGGAGAAAGGGAGAATGGTTCGCGAGAGCATGGCCTGAAAGTATTTCAATAGTTGCATGAGCCTTCCATAGGGTTGATCCAGCAAATACGAGAAGCGAGTCTTCTCTTCACTGAATGGATTGAATGTAATGGCCGAAGATTTCTTGAACATCAATAGATTGTTAACTCGGCGTTAACTCCGGAAAATCGCAATGGCGCAAGAATTGCCATACGTCCAGAAATTTACCGACAGTTAACACCACCCTAACGACCATTTTCCCTTGTCCGATCTATAGTCACCTCGTAATGTTGGCTACCCCACCATCTATGACCGTCGCGCGGAATACGATTCTGATCTTCATGGAGGCTGAGCCATTCGCTCGGTCGATCAAGAAGGCCTTCGACGCGAGCGGATATCAGAGTACGATCGTGACGACCGAGTCTGCTGCCTATGCGGCAGCCAGGACATCCCTGCCCTCGCTGATCATCATCGATCGTCTCCAGAGGACCCTTACCAATTTGCGCCAACTCCAGACTCTCGTTGCCGTACCTATTGTCGCGGTGCAAGAGGGGACAGCCCCTTGTACAGACGACGATTGTATCCAAGATTACGACCACGGCATCGATCTCGTCATCTGCAGCCAAAGTCCTCGTGAACTCGTCGCGCGTGTGCGGGCCATCTTGCGGAGGCGGGAGCCGCGGCATGAATCAAATTCCTACTACAGTGCGGGCGCCGTTCGCATGGATCTGGATCGTCACGAAGTAACTGTTACCGGCCGATTGGTCGAACTCACCCCGAAAGAGTTTCAGATCCTCCACCAGTTTCTTGAATCGCCCAGCCGGGCCTTCTCCCGTCAAGAAATGCTCAATCGGGTTTGGGGCGATGGATTTGCCCTGGAGGAACATGCTCTCGACGTCCACATCCATTCCCTCCGACAAAAGATCGAAGTGGATCCTGCCTGCCCCAAAATCATCGTCACCGTGCGTGGTATCGGCTACAAGCTGCGGGCCTGATCTGGTCCATCTGGTCTAGCCCGTCTATCTGGTTGTGTGTTGAACGACACCAACCGGATAAACTAAATCCACCAGAGAGACCCAATAAACCAATTAGACAAGCCTAGACAAAAGAGCTCCCGTCTCTGCCGCATTCCGTGCGGCAGAGACGAGGACTGGAGAACGTCGCAGAGGAGGGGCAAAACCTAGAATTCGTCGATGGAGACCGGTCGGAGTAAATCGCGAACGGAGAGGATTCCCACCACCGATCCATCCTTGGTCACACCGAGGTGCCGCGTCTGGTGTCTATTCATCAGGTCTGCCGCTTCGGTGAGAGGGCAGCGCTCTTCGATCCCGACAATCGGGCTGCTCATGATGTCTTCGACGGGAATAAAGTAGGGGCCGCGGTCAGAGCCGACGACCTTTCTGACGATGTCCGATTCGGTGACAATGCCGATGACGCGGCCTTCATGAGAGATCAGCACGCTGCCAACATTGCAGGCCTTCATCAGCTTGGCCGCCTCGATCACCGAGGTGCCCGTATCGACGGTCACGAGATCTTTCTTCATCAATTGTCCGACTGTGATCATCTGTTCCTCCATTCAATGTAATTGTATTTTATTAAGATGATACTACCTGGTCTGCATAGCGCCCCAGTTAGAGGTGTATTACCGGTGCGTAAATTTCAGTCCTGCCATGGAAACCAGGCACTGTGCCTGCCGTGCTGGCGATCGCTCTGTTCCTTTCAGCCATCTTGAGACTGGTTGGGTCTATTATTGCAGCGCGAGGCTCGACGACACCTGCAACTATTCTTCATGTTGGAATTGAGCTTCCATGGACAGCTTCATGTCATTGAGCAGGAAGAGCCAACTTATAAGCTGTGGACGCAGATTGCCAAGACCTACCTAGTCCTGGAAGACGATCTGCCGACGGATCAGGAGAAGCGATCGTAGGCGTATCAGGAGGGGCGAAGGCAGTGCAACGCACACTAACACTTGGGAGCACAAGTTCAAGCCAGAAGCGGAACGGTTGTTGCGGAGTATCCTCAAGAGTGGACCTTCGGTGCCGTAATTCAGGCCAGCCATCCCCCCTCCTCTAGGCAGGCGGCAACGTGCGACCGATCAGAGCCCATCCTGGTTCCAGGTTCCAGCCTGTTCGAGCATACGCTGTTGTGTGTCCAGCGGGGGCTCACCAAGCTGGGGAAGCACTCGTTCATACATGCCTTTCTCGTCCATTCGGCGCAGCTGTGCCGTGTCGCGCAGATGGGCGAATAGAATATCATCGCGAATGGCCCGGCGAAGGTGCGGGGCATTGACGGGGAACAGCACTTCTACCCGACCGTCCAGGTTTCTCGGCATCAGGTCGGCGCTGCCTAGCCATAACTCCTCCTCATGGCCCGCTCGAAAGAAGAAGATGCGGCTGTGTTCGAGAAAGCGGCCGACGATCGAGGTGACGGTAATCCGTTCGCTCACGCCGCTGACTCCTGGCCGCAGGCTGCAGACACCCCGCACTTGCAAATCGACCGTCACTCCGGCTTGCGAGGCACGGTAGAGTGCCTGAATACAGGCCGGATCTGTGAGAGCATTGAGCTTGAAGGCGATATAGCCCGTTCCGCTGTCGCGATGGAAGGCGATCACCCGCTCGATTCGATCGAGTATCCTGGTACGCATTTCCTCCGGGGCAACAAGGAGACAGCGGTAATGGCTCTGTCCGGCATAGCCGGTTAACGAATTGAAGAGCATCGCCACATCGGAGGAGATCGCAGGGTTGCTGGTGAAGAGCGCCATGTCTGTATAGACCCTGGCCGTGGCGGGATTGTAGTTTCCCGTACTCAGGTGGACGTAGCGGGCAAGTCGGTCTCCTTCGCGCCGCACGACCAGACACATCTTGGCGTGCGTCTTGAGTCCGACGAGCCCATACACTACGTGGACTCCGGCCCGTTCGAGCTCCTTGGCCCAGAGAATGTTGTGCTCTTCGTCGAACCGCGCCTTGAGTTCGACCAGCGTGGCGACTTCCTTGCCGTTGGCCCGCGCCTCCATGAGGGCTTCGACCACGGGAGAATCGGGACCGACGCGATACAACGTTTGCTTGATGGCCAAGACCTCGGGATCTCTCGCGGCTGCGCGCAGGAAATCCACGACCGGCAGGAAGCTGTCGTAGGGATGATAGAGCAGGATATCGCGTTGACGTATCGCCGAGAACATGTCGGATTGGGTTAGGATCGGGGAGATCTTCTGCGGCATCGGCGGATCTTTTAGATCGGGCCGGTCGAGCTTAGTCAGCTCGATCAGATCGGATAGGCCGAGCGGGCCGGAGACAGCGTTGAGCTGGTTGGCCGAGAGACGGAGGTTCTGTGCGAGGATTTCGCGGATTCGCTCCGGCATCTGGGCGCTGACTTCCAGCCGTACGGCCGATCCGAAGTGGCGTTGCCGCAGGCTTTCTTGAATCGCCAGTAGGAGATCGGCGGCTTCGTCGATTTCAAGGTCAGGATCTGCGTCGCGAGTAACGCGGAATGGATAGGCCTCCGCCACCTCGCACCCGGGAAATAAGAGATCCAGGTTCGCGGCGATGACCTCTTCGATCCACACGAAGGTGCAGGGGACTTGGTTGGTGCCTTCTTGGTTGAAACACTGTTCGTACGGCATCCGGAGGAGGCGTGGAAACAGGCGCGGTACCTTCAGGCGTGCAAACCGCTCCCCGTGATCTACCTGTGTCACGACGATTGCGAGGTTCATACACAAATTGGAGATGTGGGGAAACGGATGAGCGGCGTCGAAAGCCAGCGGGGTGAGTGTCGGGAGGATCGTTTCTTGAAAATACTCGCGTAGGCGCCGCGCGTCGGAGGCCGGAATCTCCGCATAGGACAGCACCTGAATTCCGGCTTCTCGCAGGGCTAGCTGAAGGTCCTGCTCCCAACAATCCATCTGTTGTGCCAGCAGCGTCGCGAGGGCTTCTTGAATGGCCCGAACCTGCTCCTCTGGCGTGTGGCCGTCCGGCGGAGCCTCGACCGAGCCGGTTTGCATTTGCCAATACAAGCCAGACATGCGGATCATAAAGAACTCATCCAGGTTACTGCTAAAAATGGACAGGAACTTGAGCCGTTCGAGGAGGGGATGGCGGCAATCCAACGCTTCGCCGAGTACCCGTTCGTCGAAGCGAACCCAGCTCAGTTCGCGGTTGATATACAGGGAGGGATCTGTCAAATCCATTGCTCGTCGACCTCTCCTCACGAGGACTCGCATGGCAGTTTGCCGTCCAGTGGCCAGCTGGCCACTAGCATAGTCAGGTCTCGTCCATAGGCTCAAGGGCCTGAGGTTAACTTCGTGTAAACTTACCTACCAAGAATCAGGCCACTCCCCACGACATCCGTTAACAGAATCCTAACTGGTATCGTATCGCCTTCCTCAGTATCTTCACCCCACTGAGGTGTGCTTATTTCATGATGGGAGGTGGTGGTTATGAAGTGGACGACTTGTGCCTGGACCTTCGCAGTCTGTCTGTGGGCCATCCTAACTCATGCCGCCGTTCTCGATCCCTGGCCTTCACGCGCTGGGGACGCTGAACGCGTCTGATGCCATCTCCACCAACACCGACACGTTGCAACTTACGGGTGGAACGTCCTACACCGGCGTGCTTGATCCGGTTTCCGGTGCAAGCAACTTCGCGTTCGATGACATTACCGGCACGAGCCTGTCGATCTTCGCAACCCGCACCTTGGGCTTGCTCTCAAGAGGAAATATCGCATTCACCGGAACGATCGACCTGCTCGGAAGTGGCGGATTGGACATGGTGGGGTCAGATTCCATGACACTGGCTAACGTAAATGCGCTGGGCGATGGACAGACTGTGTCGCTTACGGCCAATCAGATCAATCTTGGCGGAACAGTGAATTCCGGCAGCCGGGCTCTTAGCGTCAGCGCAGTGGAACCGATTAACCTGTCCGGAGACATCGGGAGCGGAGTCATTAGCCTGTCAGGCAGGGAAGGTTTGGTCCTTTCAACAGGAGCAGGAGCGACTAAGGGAACGGTAGTCTTGGGCTCGGGGCTGGTCACTCTGACCGGCGGGAGCACCTCGGGGCAGATCGTCATTTCCTCCACCACGGGCCAGATTGTGGGCTCTCCGGGTGTGACCGTCGTTGCCCCAGTTCCGGTACCTGCGGCATCTCTCTTATTCGCCACCGGGATTGCGGTGCTTGGGGTCGTGAAGCGGCAAAGAAGTTAGTCTCAAGGCTCTCATCTCAGCCATACGTGAAGGTAGTACCTGCTAGTTCCTGACATGCACGTATGACGCGCCCCATTCAATGCAGGCTTGCACTCCAATACTTCGTTGTGTACGGACGCGTTGTCATTTGGTGCAGTGCATTCCAAATGAGAATGTTTTGTTTTCATAGAAGGGTCAGAAGTAGAGGGGCAGGGGTTAGAATAAATCGAACTGAATGGGGCTGGCTGGTGGGCTTTCTCCGGCGGCATTGTAGGCCGTCACTGTAAGATCGTATCGCTCACCGATCGGCAGGTCTATTGTAAGCCGGGGCTCGGAGCCTGCATCGATTGTCTGCCGGACCGAGGTGGACAGGGCGGTGATGTACGCTCTGTATCCAGCCGCATTGCCAGATGAGGAAGGGCTCCACATGAACGTTACGGTTCTTGTCGGGGACCTGTTTCCCAATCCAAACGGTTGAGCTGCAGGTCCATTCACCGGCGTATCGCGCTGAGATCCTCCTCCGATTGTTTCATTAGAAGCTGGAGCCTTATCTGCTGGAACTGGCACATTCACCGGATCGACCGTATCCCCAGATGTCGAAGGCGTGAGCGGGCTGTCGTTTTCCCCGATCGGTTGTTGTGGCGTCTGTGATACGGAAGGATGTGAAAGGATCGTCCCTTGTGAGCCCGTGGCAGGATCTTGAAAGTCGCCACAGGAGGCTAGCAGCAGACATGAGCAGCTGATCCAGAGCAATGTCGATATCGATGAGCGTCGGTGCATCAATCGTACTGAAAGACTGGAGGATGGTGCGGAAAGGTCATACGCATCGTGTATCGGCAGAATAGACGACCAACGATTACAGGTTTCTCGGAGTTCCTGTAACCGAACTGTTAAATATCCTGTACTGGTCCAGGCAACGACAACGGCGATAGGCCTGCCTTCGGTATCGATCGTTTACACGACCTTGAGCCCGCTGAAATCCATTGGTGACACCGTATGGATAGTCTCAGAGAATCAGACCGTGAGGTGTGCTGAATCCTGTTCCGGATTCCACCGGCTATGCCATAAACCGACAGCAGACAATGTCAGGGCGAACGGGCGTTGAATAAAAGGGGAGGTAAGTCCACATGTTTACCGAAGTGCGGGGAGCCTTCTTCTTGTTCGTCTCTCTCGTCTTTTTCCTGATGATTGTCAGCCTGCTTGGGTTGGGAGCCGTGATGAGACCAGTCCGGTGGAGTGAGCGACAGAAGCCAGCAAGTTGAGCGTGCTCGCGACAACGTGTGCCCTCAGTTCTCTGTGTCGAGCCGCCTCGTCCTCCTTCCCCAACGGTACGTGCGTCTCTCGCAAGTCATTGACGCCCCAGGCCATTCGGATCGCGAAATACAATCGTAACAGTGGTTTGCCATACTTTCTGAAGAATCAATGAGACGGAATGTGAGCGAGCGGAGAAGGAGGTGCCCGTGAAAGACAACATTGTGATGATGGCCGAGCAGAAGACGATTGCTATCGTGGCGCATGACAATAAGAAGCAGGATCTGCTGGCCTGGGCCACGTTCAATCGTGAGGCGCTCGCGGGCCATCACCTCATTGCGACCGGGACGACCGGAAAACTGCTCGCGACGGAACTGGGCCTGCCGGTGATTCGGCTCCAAAGCGGACCGTTGGGAGGGGATCAGCAGATCGGAGCCAAGATCAGTGAAGGCGAGATCGACGTCTTGATCTTTTTCTGGGACCCGCTGGAACCGCACCCGCATGACCCTGACGTGAAAGCGCTGTTGCGGATTGCCGTGGTGTGGAATATTCCCATCGCCTGCAACCGGGCGTCGGCGGACTTTCTGATCTCATCTTCTCTCATGCCGCAAGAATATCAGCGCCTCGTCCCGGACTATGACGGTCATCGCAATCGGCCTGTCCATCTGGATGCGGCGTAGCCTAACAACAGAATGTTCAGTATTTACCGCATGCTAGCCGTGAATTTACCTCCCTGTAACGTGGGTCGGCGAAGCTTATAGCAGGCGCCACGAACGACAAGAGTCATTGGCGACACCGGTCGGCTGGTTGCCCGGTTTTCTCAATTGAAAGGACGGCATGTACAAAGGAAAGTTGTCGACGTTGCAGGAATTTATGAGCGAGGTCAGCGCCCTGGCGTTTCATGCTGTGATTGTGGCGCTTAGCGCTGGGATTGCCTGGTCGCTGCCGAGCATTGCCCGGCAATTTCTTATATTCTGGTCGCGTGTCGAACAGGAGAAAGTTCTGCTGCTGACCATTGAGGTGGGCGTGGCGCTGGTGCTCATCGTGATTTCCAATTACCTGTGGCGCGCGCATCAAGACCGCCGGCAGGCCGTGATGGCAAGGGGCGCGGGACTGGTCTCATTTTTTCCGTTGCACGATCCTGGGGCTGGCAAAACCATCCGTGACCTGAAACAGCAGCAAAGCTTGGGTCGCACAGTCCTCGCTATCGGGGTGACCGGCCATGGCACGGTCGTGGGCGATAAGGCTGAGATGCACGTCTTGTTGGAAACCTGTCTCGAAGCGAAATTGATTCTCTTGAATCCCTTCTCGGAAGAAGCGGCCCGGCGAGCCCAATCGCTCTCGCATCCGGACATTTCTCCGAATCGATTCCGGCAGGAACTGCAAGAGACGATTGCCCTGATCAAGCGCTTTCGCGCCAGCGGAAAGGTCATCCGGTTGAAGCTCTACTCCGACCGACCGCATCTGAGAATGGTCATCCTCGGCGACTATCTCTGGCTCCAGCATTACCACACGGGGCTCGATGTCCGCTGGATGCCCGAATATGTCTTTCAGCACAACCTCGACCATCACGGGCTCTATACGCTCTTTTATCAGTACTTCACGAAACGATGGGAGAACCAGGAGATTCCCGAATACGATTTTCAGACGGACGAATTGGTCTATCGGGCGAGAAACGGCAGCGAGTTACGCAGAGAATCGTTCGGGCTCGGAGATTCAGCCGACTTGATGGCCACGGCAGCGGCGTTGGCTGAGCCAAGTCTGGCGGTAGCTCAAGCCGGAATCTAATGCGCGGGCTATGAATTCGCGCCTGGCATCGGTGAGACGTGAATCGCCACATGTGAGGGGTTGCTGAATCGATCCCTCGGCAGTCCTACGCTACGGTCCATGTTTCACCGTTCACGTCTTATCTTCGTCAGTGCCCGCCCATCGGGAAGAACGACACGGCGATCGAGATGGTGATCAGCACGATGATGATCCACTCGAGCACTTCCATGCGGCGGGTGGTCGCCCGGTCCGACATCTTCCCGTAGATGCTTTCCAACGCCTCCAGCTTGCGCAGAATGCTCGCATCCCAGGCTTCCAAGTGGAACCGTTGGGGCGCGAGGCGGTAGACGCGAGCCAGGTACTGGTCGCCTAAGAGCTTCAAGGTATTCGTCACCCGCTCGAAGAGGAGCGCGCCATCGACTTGCAGTTGCGCGATATGCGTGGTGTCCTTGTCGTGCGAACCGGGGGGGGGAGCAGGCGAGGCTTTCGCGCGAGCGCGGCGTACCCTTCGTTCAGCGCTGTGTGATTGAGATCGTGGGTGAAGGTGCAGACATTGGAGGTTCTTGTGCAGACGAAGTTCGTCGCATTCCGATGGGATATACTTGTGGTTCTCCCGGTATGGATCGAACAACTACCGCCATCGACACTGTTCCTGAAATCTGCTCTGCTCTGGTGTGTTCCGCGCTTGCCTCTTTCCTCGGCTCACCCCATCCCATAGTGCTTGACACGATGCCATCGTGTGCAACTGCATGATTTCTTAACATTACCGTTACGAGTTCTTTAGAACAAACTGATCGAGACGTAACGGTTTGCGGTGATACTGCTTACCGTGGGATTGCCGAGAGCTGGGAGGCAAGAAGGAGACTGCAGCTTCTTGATGCTGTGCGGTTCCCGGCAGAAAAAGGGCATCAGGACAGTATGTGATCCTGCATGTCTCTCAGTCTGCGACCGTCCGTAGCCGTTCATACATTTAATAGGAGGAGGGCGGAATGGCACAGTCGTTCGGGCAGAGTAGGCTCAGTCCATCACGAGTGGCAACAATCACAACCGCACGCTCGCTGCAGCTGGTTTGGTCCGGCGCGGTGAGGAAATGTGGGAAGGAGTCGATGATGGCAAAACTCAGAAAGCGAATGATGAAATGGGGGCTGTCGGCGGCCCAGGTCGGCCTGGCTGCGATCATCATGGTAGGGCCAGGGATATCGGCGCAAGCGAGCGAGTTCGATGGGTTTGACGGATTGGACTTCGGGACCCTTGTCCAGCGCGGCCTCGAACATTCTTCTTCTGTCTGGTTCGGAGTCGGGAGACCACTAAAAGATTCCGCGGCTCCGACAACTGGTGATTATCGGACACCGACTCAAAAGGCCTCTGACCAAGTGCTTCTCGCCGAGGGTCTGAAAGCCGAGTATGTGACTCGAACTGCCGCCAACAATGCGGATATGTTTGCGTTCTGGCCCTCCGACGAGAGTCCGACTCACCTCATATTTTGCATCGAAGGTGGTCGACAGGATCTCGGCACGTTTCTGCCAGGCGGTTTGATCAAGAAGTTCAATCCTGCTGTGCAACGTATCAAGCTGTCGGATGGTTCGGTGGAGACGATCCTCCGCGGTACGATTTCCTGTGACGGCATTCGCCGGACTCCGTGGCAGACGATTCTGGCGACCGAAGAAGCCAGCGACGGCGGAGCCTATGAGATTATCAACCCGATGAATGTGACGAACCATACCATCACCGATCGTACACTGGGTTCCATCGTCGATGAGAACGGATTACCCTCCACCTCGATTGTGAAGCGAATGGCATTACCGAAAATGGCATGGGAAGGGCTCGGCATCACGCCAGAAGGCGTTGTCTATGCCGGAGATGAATTGCGGCCTGGCACCCCTGCCAATGCCGACGGCGGCGCGATGTTCAAGTTCATTCCGGCCATCCCCAGGACGGCCAGCGGCCCCATCGGAACACTTTCCGAGTCCCCGCTGACTGCCGGTAACGTCTTCGCACTTCAGATTTCCTGCCAAACCACGACACAGCAATTCGGTCAAGGGTGCGAAATCGGCAACGGTGCCTGGATTAGCGTCAGCGCGGCAAATGCCAGGACCGATGCCAATACAGCTGGTGCAACTGGGTACTATCGTCCGGAAGATTTGGAGCGCGATCCCGACTTTGCCGGTCCCGGTACTCGATTTTGTTGGACCGATACCGGCCTCGAAGAGGGCGGCAACTATGGCGAAGTCATGTGCGCCGTTGACTCCGCGCCCCTCGTGGCCGATCCGGCACAGCGGACAGTGGTCGTGAACCGGTTTGTCGAAGGCAATCCCGATATGAACCAGCCGGACAATTTTGCGTTTCAACCGAAGACAGGCAATCACTATGTGATCGAGGATCACCCGAACGGGGACATCTTTGCCTGCCTGCCGGATGGCTCGGACCGAGACATCAAGACGGACGGTTGCGTGAAGATTCTGTCGGTGAAAGACACCTCTGCCGAGCCGACCGGCTTCAAGTTTTCAGGTGACGGTAGAACGGCGTACCTGTCGATTCAGCACAGCAACGACGGCTTGATGACGAAGTTCGACGATTATGCGACGGACGACATTATCAAGATCACCGGGTTTAAGATTCCGTTCCGGTTTCAACACTGAGACGCGGTCATCCACGCGTCTTCTATTTAGCCAACTAGACGTGCGCGCCGGAGCAATGGGCGCGCACGTCGGACCTACACTATGCACCTCTCTCCCGATCGATCTTTGGTCACACCCCTTTCCGACCCGGATCTCGCGCTGCGTCGTGAAGTCTTGGTGACGGGACTGTTCAAGTATGTGGCGGAGATTCAAGCGCTGGAGGACGGCTATGCATTCAAGTTTCGCCGCTCGGGATTGCTCAACAGGCGAATTGCGGATTACCTGCTATTCGAAGGCTTGCATGCGCCCCAACTGACGTTCGCATTGATTGAGGAATCGAACGAAGGCACGTTGTGGTTGCAGGTGCGAGGATCGGTGAGCGAGAAGGCGAAGGTCACAATGGGTTATGTGCCGAACCACCCACTTATGCCATCTCTGGCCTAGGTTCTGGTCCCATGGCTTTACCAATCCCTGGCTCGATGAGGTCGAGCCTAGGCGAGGGCCGGTTTACTCTTTTTCCACCGGTCGCTTCCGTAGATGGGCGTGCGGGCTCGGCTTGGGTGGGGAGGACGGCGGCGTTGGCGATTGAGGACGATCACGCGGTCGATGACATCCCCGCAGTGGAGGCAACGAAAAGCCGGAATCCTGGTTCCTCCCTCGCAGATGATCTCAGGCACTCTCAATCCGGCACAACGGGTACAGGGCATAGATCACTCTTTGGTTAGACGGTCGTGAGTAGCGGCGACTCCTCTTGGGAATCACATGGTTCTGAATTGAGGGCTGTGCGGACGGGCGCGCTCTGAACCTGGTCGCGAATCGCAAGTACGACCTTGCAGGCCGGTCCAAACTGAAAATCTGTGAGCAGCAGATCAAGCCGGCCGGCTGTCTTCTCCAGATTGAAGTAGTGACAGAATTCTGAAAAGACGGTGCCCCGCATGCGCGGTTGTGCGGCATCGATCTCCCAGGTCCGCATGGAGAGCACGATCGGTTCGTTGAGCGCTTCGATTCGAGAGAGGAGGGATTTCAATATCGGATACCTGAACGCTCTGAGATATCCGCCACTGCCTATCGCCTTGCGGAATCCTCCAAGGTTCATGGTGGAGGGTGGGATTTCCCAGAGACGGATGCCTTCCAACGTAAGCCTATGGATCCATGGGCTTGCTCCTGGTATCCCTGCCAGGTCATGGCGGATGGGAAGCACGCTGCTATCGTACAGAAATCCTTCTTCGGCCACGATCGGCAGAGCCCAGGGTGTGTGCGCGGTGATGCTCAGGCTTGGTGCGCGATATCCGACGACCTGGTGCCCGGTGACATCCTCCAGAATATCTTTGGCTCGACGAATATCCTCTCGAAAACGCTGCGGAGTTTGTGCGGCGACCAATTCATGCCCATACCCGAGACAGGCAATCTCGTGGCCGGCGGCCGAAACTGCGCGAATGATTGCGGGGTATTGTTCGGCCAACCACCCGAGCGAAAAGAACGTCGCTTTCGTTGAGCGGTGACCCAGCAACTCGAGGATTCGCTCGATGCTTACGTGGACCCGGCTCTGAGATGTTGCCCAGGAGCGCCTCCGCATAGGGGAGTCGAACCGAGACGCATGGAAATGCTCCTCGAGATCGAAGGTGAGAATATGGTGCGGTCGTTGGTCGATACCCTGCATCGAGGTCTCCTTCATGGCATTGCGGCCCGGGGCTTGTCCCTTCTCCTGGCGGGAAGGGACAAGCGCGGGGAGCCAGGTGCACGGCGAGGTAGCAGCTGGACTCCAAGGTGCGGGCGTGGCGGTGGTGGTGTTCGGCATCGGGTTAATTTCCGGCGGCTTCTTGTTTGACGAGGGAGAGACAGGGGACGCACAAGAGCGAATCCGGCTGCACCTTCAGCCTGGCCTCGGGGATCTTTTGAGCGCAGCGGGAACAGATGCCATATGAATGCGCATGCATAGACGTGAGCGCCTGCTCAATCCGTCGAAGCTTCTCGATCGCGAGAATATTCACGGACAAGGCGACATCGAGCTCATGCTCAGCCGCGGCCTGGTCGATAGGATCGGGGAAGAGTTCCGGTTCTGTCATGAACATATGGGAGATCATGGTTTCGCGTGTGAGCACCGCTCGAAGTCTATTGAGTTCTCGCAGAAGATCCGCGAAGTGTGTGCTGGTCCGCGGCTGGATCTTCAGGTGTTTCGTCTGAGCCATTTTTTGGGTGCGGTTTGAGGAACTTGTGTGTGGCATCGGCGTGACCTCCCTGTGGCGATACTTCTACTCTCCCCAAGACACGGGGCGATCAGCAACGGATCAAATCTGTGTAACGCGGGTCTGCTTTCTGTGGTGAGTGAGGAGAAAGGTGCCCGTGATCCTCGCAATTCGTGAAGAGCGAAGGTGTTCTTTGCGGATGACTGTCTCTGAGTGGAGGAAGTTAACGAACTTGTAACATGCCCTTGTGTTAGGCGTAATGGTGCAAGCCCAGAATGCTCAAGTTGAAGGATGACAGGCTTTCGATGTGCGTGTTTTCCGGAGTGACAGCCATGACCCTGGAGATTCGAGTGGGAACGACGAGGATGCGGACGTTCTGTCTGTTGGTGGTGGGTGCGCTGCTGTGCGTCACGGTGGGTTGCGTTCGCCCCCAGAAGTTCATCGACGTCACATGCGGACATATGCCTGGCGAGACGCTGCTCGATCGGGAAGCCGCAATCCAATGTCAACAATTCAAGCAGGACGAAGCAGCCACCGCGGCGTATAGCGAAGCCAGCTTGCTCCTCAAGTCTTACCGGGCCTGTTTGGAGAAGTACGAGCAGGCCCCAGCGCGTGCTCGCGAATATTGCGGCCAGTACGGAAAAGCGCTGCAAGACATCGGGCTGAAGATCAAAGAGCCCGTCGACAGTACCCCTCCGGCAAAAAATGCGAATGGGCCTCCGCCGAAAACCAAGTATTAATTCTTTCTTCCCTATGGATGGTTCGTCTGTTCCCCTCTGCGGCAAAACCGTGGCTCCCAGTGCGTCGACCGCCGATCTTCGTTAAAGTAGACGCGATATCCCACACAGCGAGAACTTCCTGACAGAAATTCATAGTCCCAAGCCTCTATTCCAGTCGGAAGCCGTTTGAGCCGTTGTGGATAGCCGAATCGGCGGATCATGTCGTCCTGACCGATCTGTCCGATGCTGGCTTCGAACTCTTCCACTCGGGGATGACTGCAAGACAGAAGGGACAACAGGAGACAGCAGGAAAGGAGCAGAGACAACGTCTTAGTCATGTGCAACGGTCGCCCGTTAGCGCTGCTTCTCAGTCGCGTGGTCCGACAGTTTGTACCCCAACGATTTGACCGAGATGATGGCGTCATCGAGCAGCGGGATTTTCATCTTCAGCCGGCGGACATGCACGTCCACGGTTCGCGTGGTCCCATAGTAGTCGTAGCCCCATATGGCATTCAGCAAGACATCCCGTGTCAGCACACGCCCAGGGTGCCGCAGCAGGTGTTCGAGCAGGCCAAACTCTTTGGCCGTGAGTGCGACCTCTTTGCCCTTCACGGTCACTTCGTGCCGGGAGAGTTCCATGACGAGCGGCCCGAAGCTAAAGGATGATTGCTTGGGATCGTCTGTCCGTTCGAGGCGACGAAAGAGCGCTTTGACCCTGGCGATCAATGCTTTGGGACTGAACGGTTTCGCCACATAGTCGTCGGCGCCGAGTTCGAGTCCGACAATGGTGTCCGACTCCTCGGCTTTGGCCGTCAGCATGATGATGGGAAGCAGAGCGGTGTCCGGCGCGTTGCGGACTTTCTTGCAGACTTCAAGGCCGTCCATTTCTGGCAGCATGAGGTCAAGAATCAGAAGGTCGGGATGCCCGGACTTAATGAGCATCAACGCTTCGGCGCCAGACTGCGCAATACTCGCGTGAAACCCTTCCTTCTCCAAGTAGTGTTTCACGAGTTGGGCGATGTCCGCCTCATCTTCGACGATCAGGACCTTCTTGGGAGCAAGAGGCATGGGGTCTCCATCTCTGCGGCATGATGGGCTGAGTCCTAAGGCAATCTGGCCATGCCGTAGGATAAACCTTCAATGTTACGGTTGTATTAACTCAGAATAGGTACGAGAGAGGGCAGAGAGGTGACAGTTGAGACAGGCGAGGTCGAGGAGACAAGCGGCTATGCCAAGACATTGGGTGAGGACATCTATCGGCGGCAGCGTGAACGGTTGACTCCTATCGTGGCCGCGAGCGATGTCGTCGTGACGACAGCGGCGGTTCCTGGCCAACGAGCGCCGATGCTCATCACGGCCGACATGGTGGCGCGAATGGCGCGGGGCTCGGTCATTGTGGATGTGGCGGCTGACCGCGGCGGCAACTGCGAACTCACCCGTCCAAATGAAGTGGTGGTGCATCATGGGGTGACCGTGCTGGGACCGACCAATCTGCCGAGCACGGTGCCGATGCACGCGAGCCAGATGTATGGAAGGAACCTTGCCAATGTCCTTCTCTGCCTGTGCAAAGACGGTTTCCTGCGCGTGGATGTGGCGGATGAGATCACGCGTGAGACGCTGGTAACGCGAGGTGGAGCAGTGGTCCATCCGAGGATCGGCGCATTGCTCAGTGCCACGCATAACGACGTTGCCGAAGAAAGGAACGCGTGATGGAGACCGCCGTGCTCGGGTTGACGATTTTCGTGCTGGCCCTCTTTGCGGGATTCGAAATCATCGCGAAAGTGCCGCCCACGCTCCATACGCCGCTCATGTCCGGCGCCAATGCGTTCTCAGGCATCACGCTGGTTGGGGCCTTGCTGGCTGCCGGGTCTGAACGGGACCTGCTCATGAGCGCGCTGGCTAAACGGGGCTGAAGATTATGCACTGGGAAGTTGAATCTGCGGAATTTAAAAACGGTTGGCCAACAAACTATCCTGTCCTTGCGACTGCGGGCGGCGTCTGGGTGTATGCATTTTGAACCGTCGCCTTCGAATCTTTCGACTGCTTGCTCAACGGAATTGGTATCGGAAGCTTCTTCTTGAATTTCTCAGAGAAAAGACAGATGTCGTGGACCCGTAGTCTGACCAGAGACGATGTGGCACTCTTCGCCGACAAGCGATGCGTCATCACCTGCAGTGGCATCAATGGCCAATTCGAGACGGCAGATAGCACACCGATTTCCAGACCGTCCCCAAAGTAATTTTCTTGTCTTGTCTGTCATCGCCGACATAAAGAATCAGAATTGTGATGGCGTGGATGGCGCCCAAGAGAGGCTCCTTTCTTCTCTCCCCATCAAACTGAATTAAACGGACGACAGTTGACTCGCTGACGGCGACAGAGCCTGCCAGGAGAGGAGTGTCAAAACAAGGTGGGTGGTGACAGGAATCGAATCCTCTATGACCTGCGCAATTTTGGCCTCTTCTCCTCCAAACCAAACTGACGCTGGGAGTGTCACCGGGCCACAAGGCTCATCCTCTCGATGAAGCAACCCGTACGCACCGGTTTCAGGTCGAAGCGTCCGTCGCGGCCATTGTTCAGCTGCTTTCATGGCCGCGCTGGGGATGAATTGCGTCCGGCGGTCACGCGTTGAATACACTGCCATGCAGGGACTCGTTGCCAGCTCGACCAACCGAACAGCCGTTGCCGTCAGGCTGGTGTGGAACTGTTTTGCAAGGCTTCTGACCGTGTCGAACGTAATCGGCTTGCCTGCCGCCATAGGTTGGAACAGATAGGCCGGCATCAGCAGTTCGGCCGCATAGCGATTCGCGGCCACTTCTTTATTGTTCCCGGTCCATTCGCGCGTCAGTTGATCATGGTCGCAGATCAATGCCACCTTGCCTCGATGCCAAATCCAGTGTCCAAGTTCATGGGCCGCTGTGAATCGTTGTTGCTCAAGACGAGCTGACCGATTCACTGTAATGATGGCACGGTCTCGATTGCCAATTACACGCCCCGCACAGCCTTCCAGCAGTTCATAGACGATAGTCGCTCCGCAATGCTGGGCTACGGTCTCAATCTCGATCTCTTGAGGATTCGCAATGCCTAGCTCCTGCAGCAACGTGTCAGGATTTCTGTAGCGTGTCGGTTCAGTGGACATGAGCTGGGAATTAATCCTGTTTCGCTTTTTGCTCCAGCAGCCCCAAATGGTGGAGTTGTCGAAGGAAACTATCCAAATCTTTGTTTGTGAGATGGCTAAATCCACGATAATGGGCCGTTGCCATGGCATGGCGCAGAAGATGGTGTTTCGTGAGACACGCCTTGACTAGCGCAATCTTGTCCTTATAGAGGCGTGGGAGAAGAGGGGTTGCACGCTCTAAGTCCTGTCGTGTTACTTCATAGGATTGGCGCGCCTGCTCTCGCAAGCGTGTCCCGTGTCGCCGGATGGCTTCTTCAATGACAGCCCTTCCGCGTTGGGCAATGAGTGCTGGATCGTCCCCGTCACGACGAGTGGCCTCGATAATGTCTTCGTCTGATGCATCCAGCACATCGTCGGCATAAATATTCCAGAATTGCTCGACCTGTTCGGGCGATATACTCCTCGCTCTACTCATCATTTTTCCCCTGTGCTTTCAATTGCTTCATGCTGTCATATACACGACGCAATCGCTGGTCTCGTCTGACGTATTCTTTTTTTGACATATTCAGTTTCTGTTGAATTGCTGGCCCCTTCAAGCCCTGACACTTCAGCTCATACAGCTCAGCCGCCACAGGATCCTGATCAAGCATGTCATAGAATTTCACGCTAAGAGCGGTACGCCATTCCTTCTCTTGTCGCGCCTCAAGTTCACCATCTGGAGCCATTATAGAAGACGGGTAATTGGCGAGTGCACTTTCTGCAGCTTCCCCCCTGAGGTACTCCGGCCGATGATTGACCTGTGTCGCAACCTCGTTGCTGGTCATACTTCTGATCACACCGCAGAGGTACGGTACAACTTTGACACGATCTGGATCCCATGGTCGATCATTGGATGCCAGCATCTTAATGATGGCATCGTTAACCAGATCCCATTCTGCCAAATCTGGCAGTGAAAGACCGTCTGCACATTTCCGAAGACGCCGATACGCAAATCGGCGCAGCTGATTGAGCTCCACGTCGGAAAGTGACCTAAGGACCTTCTGCTTGTCTGCGAGTGTTGCAATCAAGGACAGTCAGAGACGCATAACCTGGTGAAAAACAGCTCAATAGTGGTCAGCAAGAACAGTATGCAAAATTTATTTGCGTTTGGCCCGTCAAAATCCGCCGTCAGTTTAGCATACCTTTAATAGAGAGTCAGAAATTCTCAACCATCATGAGGAAACACCGTGGATCAGACATTTTCGCTTCAGAGCCCGGTATGGAAGCAGCCCCGTGGATGTTATGGGAGCAACTACTGGACTGTGTACAGCCCCAAACTCAAACGCGACGTAAACTTATACAGCAATCTTGAACGAGACAATTGGGTGCTTGTTGAAAGCAACCCGCAAATTATTTGGTTCTGTGAGGCGCCGGTTCGTATCCGAATAAAGATTGCGGGGCACGATACTCAAACCATTCCAGATATGTTTGTCCGATTCAGGGATGGTCGTGAAGAATATCAAGAGATTAAGTACGCACGGGACCTTGAGCGACTCGAAATGAACGGACAACGTACCCGTCAGATTTTGGGACAGGAAACCTGGTGTGCACTTGCGGGTGCCAACCACCGTGTCGTCACCGACCTGGTGATACGGGCGAATCCCCTGTATCTGACGAATTGGAAATGCGTGCTCGCACATCTAGCTTCAGCTGCGAGATTGAATGATGTGCCTGAGCGGGACAATGTGATTTCAACCATCGCTGGACGTTCAGTTTGGCGGTTAGCTGAGTTGGAACAGGCCTGTTTCCCTCTTCAGCCACAGATGGCTCGTCTTATTGTGTTCCAGCTCCTGCACCAGGGCGAAGTGGTCGCCCCCCTTGATACGTGCCCACTCAACGGAGCACTCGAAATCCGGAGGATGAATGGAAACCCAGTTGCGGCATGACCGGGAAGCTATTTCTGCTCAGCATCGAGACGTTTCGACTTGGCCTCTTGTCGACACAAATCGATTAGAGGGTAGGGCGGTAGAGCGGTATGAAACACGTGATCGGGCGGTCCGAGCATACATGGAGGGCCGCTCGATGCAATTGATTACGAGTGAAGTAAAGCTTTCACGACAAGAAATTTTGCGCCTTTCCAAACGCTGCTTGACGCTTCACTCAGACGGAAATATTTGGGGGTTTCGTGCGTTGCTTCAGCATCAGCACCAGAAACCCTATATACGCACTCAAGAAGTGAGAAAGTCGCGTCATCAGCACAAGGGCGGTGCGGCCGGTGCGCTCATGCGTTTATTTGATTGCCATCCGAGCATCCGAGAAACTGTGGATCAACTGTTTCTTAAACAAGGCCCTAAAGAGGTGGTGCAGGAGTCTCGCATTCAGGTGAAAGCCATCCATAAACGCTTCATTGCTGCGTGCAAAGCCAAGGGGCTAACCGCTGGGGACTATCCGTTGAATATGAACCACCGGGGCCGACGGGCGCTGGGCAGTTATTTGCGTCGACTGCTGAAGCAGAATCTCCAGGAGGCTGCGAAGGCCCGATATGGGAAGGATGCAGCTCGACGCCTAAGCCTAGATGGAGGAGGGGACGCCAACATGGTCAGACGACCCTACGAACGAACTCAATTTGATGGGCATCGCATCGATGCGTTCTTTACCATCGAACTCCCTCATCCATCCGGAGGGACACAAATCCTCACGCTTGATCGTTTGTGGATCTTACTGATTAAAGATGTGTTTTCGCGTGCAGTCTTGGGATACGTGATTTGTATCAGTAAAGAATATTCGCAGGTAGACGTGTTGCGGTGTGTGAAGCGCGCAGTCCTTCCGTGGACACGCATGGACCTTACGATCAGTGGGCTTCATTATCCTGAAGGTGGCGGTTTTCCTTCGGCCGTTCTTCCAGACTATGTCTGGGCCGTCTGGGACGAATTTTGGATGGACAACGGAAAAGCAAATCTTGCTGAGGCCGTACGGACGACTTTGACGCGTACCATTGGCTGCGCCGTAAATGCGGGGCCGGTCAATGCGCCCGAGCGTCGGAGTATTATTGAACGGTTTTTTCAGACGTTGGAGGAGAACGGCTATCATCGTCTCCCATCGACAACAGGAAGCGGGCCAAAAGATCCGCGGAGGAATGACCCGGAAAAGGCGGCCTTGCGGTATCACATTAAATTCGAACACCTCGAGCAACTCACCGACGTCATGATTGCGCAATATAATGGCGCCCCACATAGCAGTCTCGGATGTTCTCCTTTGGAGCGCCTGGCCTATTGTGTCAACGACTCATCATTGCTCCCGCGGACGTTATCGGAACATCTACGGTCAAACCTCGCCCTGCTGGGCGTGCCGGCCCTCCGTACAATCCAGGGGAGTCTTAAACATGGAAAATGTGCATATGTTGAGTTTGAAGGTGTGCGCTATTCCAATGACGTGCTCCGTCGAAGTCCAGATCTGATCGGGCAGAAACTCTCTCTTCGTATCGATCTGGAAGACCTTCGATGTATCACGGCGTTCCTCGCGAGTGGGCAGGAATTTGGTGTACTCACCGCTCATGGCCTATGGGGACGTACCCCTCACAGTTTAGAAGCACGCAAAGCCATCAATCATCTTCGCATCCGCAAGTTGATCCATTACACGGATCAGGACGATCCGATGCATGTGTACATGGATTATCTGTCACACAATGCGGCAACCAGTAAAGAAGCACGCAGCCGCTATGTGAAAGTGAAAACCGCACTAGAGACGACACCCCCGCCAACGCTCATGCTCACACTACCATCTGCTACTCCGCGAGAGGAGGAGTCATCGGATTCTGACTCACCAGTCACGCGGACCACCTTCCTGTATTAACCCGCCTCGAAAGGAGCAGTCGACATGTCTCAGTCCAGCACTACCAATAGGCCTCGTGTTCCCGAAGGGGCCCACCCTGTCTATACAGGGAAATATCTCCTCCCAACTCCGCCATTGGCACGGCTCTGCGATGACATTCGGCGATGGCTCGATATGCGGGCACCAGGGGCCATGGTAGAAGGGCCGCAACGCTTCGGCAAGACAAGATCTGTCAGATTTTCCATCAAAGAGTTGAAGCATATCTATGGGGACAACTTTCCCGTCTTCTCCTTTGACTGTAGGGACTACCGGTTTCCATCTGATTCCGTGTTCTTCGGTGACATTCTGGATGATCTTGGACACGGCATGAGTCGAAGCGGCACTGCGACGGCAAGGCGTGCACGTCTGATCCAGTATCTCTGCCATCGGGCTGCAGAAACGGATCATCGACGGTTGGTGCTAATTGCTGATGAGGCCCAGAAACTACGAGAGTTTCATTATAAATGGTTGGTTGATCTCTATAACGAATTAGAGCGGAAAGACATCACTCCTACTATGATTCTCGTTGGTCAACCTGAGTTGGTGCATCAACGGGATGCGTTCGACAAGGCCAAACAGAAGCAGATTGTGGGGCGGTTCATGGTTCATCATCACCATTTCGACGGCATCCAGAGCGCGAAAGACTTGAAGTACTGTCTTCGTGGATACGACGAAGGGTCGGAATTTCCTGCGCAAAGCGGATGGTCCTTTACGCGATACTTTTTCCCATCTGCCTTTGAACAAGGATGGCGTCTCGCCGTGCAGAGCACGACGCTGTGGGAGGCCTTTCAGGAAATACGGACCGAAACTCAGTTGCCAGGAAAAGCCGAACTTCCTATGCAATATGTCGCGAGGAGCATTGAATATGCCCTCAGGAAGTTCTCAAACTTAGACGATGATGTCGCAAAGCTATCCCTCAATCAGTGGAAAGAAGCGATCGTCGCGTCAGGATATTGCGATGCGGGCCGGTATTTATGACTCTGCATGAATATCAAAAGGAGGACACGTTGTTGATGAGCGAAGCGAGCTTTACCTGGAACCCCCAATGGAATCATCCATACGAATCACTCTATTCTCTCTTGCGCAAGTTTGCGCTCGCCAACGTCTCTACCGTGCGGGAACTTCAGCGGACTTTCAGCGTCGGGATAAAACGTGAAAAGCTTCAAAACTGGTCTAACGGTGACAGGGACCTTTATGGATTCGGTGCCCTGAATCCATTAGCTTTGGCACAGGCTTTTCGGATGTCAGCGGAGGCCATGCATACAACCGTCGCAATATCATACCTTCGGGGACAAGAAACAAAAGCCCTGACAAGCTTACAATGGAGAATTTGCCCGGCCTGCATTACCGAAGGGTTCCACGCGACTCTCTACCAGCTAGCCTTTGTTGCCACATGCCCATACCATAAGGTTTCACTTATTACGTCATGTCCAGACTGTAACGCTCAGTTACCGCTGTATCTGTTGACGAAAGAGAGTTTTACGTCAACCTTTGGTTGCCATGGATGTGGGAAAAGCTGGTGGCAGCCAGAGAAGCCGTTCGTTCCAAACGCTGATGTGTCAAACGAACGAACCGCATTGCTACGAGTAGCGCATGACTGGCTAACCAGACGACGCCAGTTGCCAACTGTGGAACCAGATCTGTGGCGACTAACCCGCTTCGGCTATGACGCCCGTGGTCTATCTGAGAACGTCCGTAGCTTGCCGCATCGATGGGCCGATCTCATGGGATGTCCAGTCCCTCAACATTTCAGCACCGAGCGTATACCTGTCGCGCATCTTAAGTTGCCAATTGTGCGATTAGGATTGTCGAACCAGCTCGGGCTAGACGACACCGGTGCCACTCAAATCTACCGGACATTTCGTCGACATCTGGAGCGATCAATCCTCAAACACCATCGGCACTGTATTCGTAGTGTCGGTAAAAGACTTTGGTGGAATGCGGTCCACCGAGAAGTGGAGGTCACCGGAATATGCCACTATGCGTATGCCTACCTTCTGTGGAGAATGTTTTGGGAGCAAATTGAAGTCCCGCAGCAACTCTTCTCACGGCAACGACGGCTGTGGCATCAAAATCCTCGTATTTCATGCGATTGGCTTCCGCCCGAGTTGCCCGTTGTGGCAGCTTCTCGATTGTTTGCGTTAGAATGCCTCCAGAGCTATCATCGATGCCTGCATATCGCTAGGAAAATGCACGGCGAGGGGCGGCTGTTATTTCCTGTATGGCAGGTTGCGGCCGGTCGGAAAGTCGAATGGACGCTAGAAAATAAGACAGAAACAGGATGCACCTGGCTTCACTGGTGGTGGCGCGCTGACTATCCATTCTTAGGAGTCGCACCGAAACACCTCGACCAATCCTTTAACAAGACTTCCAGCGAGTTGTATTGTATAGCATGTTAAGGTAAGAAATGTTTTTCATAGAGTTCGGGAATTATTTGTCAATCTGTCCAAGATTTACTGGCAAGTCAGTAGTTGAATCAAAAACCATATCGATGAATTTTGCCGTTTTCTCATGGCTCAGGGCTGGCAGGACGGTTTCGAAGATCTGCCAGCGGCCAATGAATTAGCTGAGTCGATCTGGTAGATAGGACCAGCATAGATGTCTCTATTGTTAAAAACAGACCAAGAGGCTCGTGACAACAGTTTTACTTCGAGATAGACAAGAGTTTTACTTCCCCAGACAGGACAGCTTGAGAGCGATAATATCGATCAGCGTATGAGTTTACATAATAGTTCTTATCAGACGTAGGAGATATTCAAGAATGTCGCTTGAGCTCCTTGGCCGTATTCAACAAGAATTGTCCATCACAAGTAGCGCACTCTATGAAACCGTGTTGGCCATTGCTGAGCGAGTCAACCGCAAGGTGCAAGTGCTACGCTTGCATAGCCAGGCCTCGAGCTTACTAAGCCAAATCGAACAGGTTCAGGGTGAGCTCGGACATCAGATTGCGACGCTGTGCGCTAGACGACCTCCCTTCAGTCATGAGTCAACCCTCCCATCCGATCAACTGGAACGTCTCCTGAATCAGGCTGGCGAACGCATTCAGCAGCTCAAACGAACGTTGCTTGGCGTCGACAGTCGTATCCGTGAGCTCAAACAGGAGACGATCCACCATGAGCTTCTGACCCTGCAACAGGACCTGAATACTCGTACTGCGGCCATTGAACGGTTTCCTTTGGTCCAGGGATCGCCAGTCATCGGAAAGACGCTCGCCGAGATGGCGCTTCCTGTATCGATTCGTTTGGTTACGGTCCTTCGTGGACCATTTCTCGTACCGCCAGATGATACCCTCATCCTTCGCGTCAATGATGTCCTGGTCATAATCGGACTGCAGGGTGATCTCGCCAAAGTGGCTTCATCGTGTACTCCTGTTCGGCATGCTCAATCGGCGTAAGTCGACGCTCCCTTCCTCTGTGCCGGCGTGAATCACAGAGAGCGAGTAGGCTTCTCCCGCTTCCATCATGTACAATCTCTGAAAGGAGAGGTGCAGGATCATGCTTGTACGGCTCATCGTCATCGGCCTTGTGTTTTTAGCCTGGCTTGACCTCCATCCAGCCTTCGCCGCTGGGTCCGTCGCGCCAAAGTCGACCGATTCTCCGGGCCTCCGCCTACTGGAAGAAATTCAAACCGTCTTTACCGATCTGGCCGAATCGGCCAAACCCTCAGTGGTCAATCTTATTCCCTTGTCTGGAGCCGGACGTGGTCGAGAATTGCCTCAAGAACGCGTGCCGAATGCATCGGGGTCGGGTTCCGGTGTCATCATCGATCCCGAAGGGCACATCATTACGAATAGCCATGTCATCGGCGATGCGACGGAAATTGAGGTCCGTTTTTCCGACTCTACCAAGTTGATTGCGCAGGTCGTTGGAAAGGATTTGGATACAGACTTGGCCGTCCTGAAAGTGACCGCCACCCATCCCCTCCCCAGCGCGAAGTTCGGGGACTCGTCGGCTGTGCGCGTGGGCCAATGGGTCCTTGCTGTCGGGAACCCGTTCGGACTCGATCGAACGGTCACCCTCGGCGTGGTCAGCGGGATCGGACGGGAGAATATCAATCTCTCGCGTTATGAAAACTTCATTCAAACGGACGCCTCGATCAATCCCGGCAACTCGGGCGGTCCGCTGTTTAATTTGCGCGGTGAAATCATCGGCATCAATACCGCCATTATTAACTTCGCCCAAGGGATCGGGTTCGCGATTCCCTCGAACATGGCGAAGCAAGTGATGGAGCAATTAGTGAGTCAAGGGCGGGTCACACGTGGTTGGTTAGGCGTCGGCATCCAGCCGCTCACGGTGGAGTTATCACGCAAGTTCGGCGTGAACGAAGGCGAAGGGGTGTTGGTCAACGAAGTCTTCGAGAAGGATCCAGCTGCCGCAGCTGGCATCAAACCAGGCGATATCCTGACTCGTATCGACGGCACCTTGATCGACACGCCGAGCCGGCTCTCGCGCGTCGTGGCAGGATTGCTCCCGGGCGCCACGGCGAAGGTTGAAGTCGTCCGCGATCAACAGCGGCTGGTCCTAGACGTCGCCCTCATTGAACGTCGAGACCACGCGGTCACGACGTCGCTTCCTCACGCTCGTACCGATGTCAAGTTAGGCCTCGATGTGCAAGACCTCACGCCGAGCCTCGCCGATAAATTCAAACTGCGGGAAAGCCGTGGGGTGCTGATTACGAAAGTGGAACCTGGCAGTCTTGCCCAATCGGAAGGGCTTCACGAGGGTGATCTCATCAAAGAAGTGAACCGTGTCGATGTGGGATCGGTCGGAGAATTCAGTAATGCGGTCTCTAAAGTGCGGCGGGGCGAAACCGTCCTGCTCCGCATGCTGCGAGAGGGCCGCGCCTTCTATGTGGTGCTCAAATCGACCGATCCCTGATCAATTACTGCGCGGCCGTGTGAGTCCCTGCTTTCTGTGCCTCAATGATTTGAACTGCGAGCTCGTGAGGCACTTCGTCGTATCGCGCGAATTCCATCGCATAACTGCCCCGTCCCGCTGTGAGTGAGTTCAAGGCTGTGCAGTACGTCAGCAGCTCTGCCATTGGGACAAGAGCCGTGATTTGCTCGATCTGGTCTCGTGCCTCGACGTGGAGAATGCGCCCTCGACGCGCATTCAAGTCCCCGATCACGCTACCGATGTGATCCGCCGGCGCCTCGACTTCCACTGTCATCATCGGCTCCAATAAAACAGGATGAGCCGATTCGACAGCCTTTTTGAGCCCCATCGACGCGGCGATCTTAAACGCCATCTCTGAGGAATCCACGGGATGATACGACCCATCGTACACGGCCACTCGGCAATCGACGAGAGGAAATCCCGCAAGACTTCCATGGTGCATGGCGTCGACCGCCCCTTTCTCCACAGCCGGAATAAAGTTTCGTGGGATCGCTCCGCCTATGACCTTGCTCTCAAACTTGAAACCCTCCCCTCGCGCCAGAGGCGAAAGTTCCAGCCAGCAATCTGCATACTGGCCATGTCCTCCGGTTTGTTTCTTATATTTACCCTGCGCCTGTGACGTCGTGCGAATGGTTTCCCGATAGGGAATTTTCGGCACGTGGAGGGTCACCGCCGCACCGTATTTGCGGTGCAATTTTTCGAGCGCGAGATCGATGTGTATCTGACCCATCCCGCTCAAGACCATTTCCTTCGTGTCGGCATGTCGCGAAAACTCAAGCGTCGGATCTTCTTCGATCAACTTATGCAGCCCGAGACTGACTTTTTCAATGTCGGCGTTCGTCTTCGGCTCGATCGCAAAGGACAGTACAGGTTTTGGAAGCACCGTCTTCGGATAACAGATGAGCGCATGTTCATCGCAGAGCGTGTCGCCGGTTTGCGTATCCTTGAGTTTCCCAACGGCTACGATCTCCCCTGCTTCGGCCAAAGGCACGACCGTATGTCTCTTCCCCAGCACCCAGTACAGATGTCCGCTTTTCTCTTTGCTACGCTGAGAACTATTGAAGACGGGCGAGTCTGCATGGAGCACCCCCGACAAGACCCGCAGATAGGACAGCCTGCCGACAAACGGATCGATCAATGTCTTGAAAACGATCCCGGAAAATGGGTTCTCGTGAACGGCATGGCGACTCACCGTTTCGCCTGTATCTGGATGCAGTCCTTCCAGCGGAGCGTTCGACGCCCGGTCCATTGGCGAAGGCAGAAAATCGACGATCCCATTCAGGAGTGGAACGATCCCGCTATTCTTGATCGCGGATCCGCTGTAGAGCGGAACAATCGTGCCTGCCTGGACGGCGAGGCGAAGTCCACTCATGAGGTCTTCCTGCGTCAACTCTTCCTCAGCGAGGTACTGTTCGAGTAAACGATCGTTACGTTCTGCTACTGCCTCCTGAATAGGCTTCCGTGCGTCCTTTACCAAAGCCCTTACTTGTTCAGGTATTGCCAGATGCTGAATCGTGGAGCTGTCTATGCTCGAAATGATGATGCGCTGTTGCAGGAGATCCAGCGCCCCCTCTAGCTGGGTACCGCGCCTATAAGCCAGCGACATCGGTAATGGCAGGATGCCAAGATCGCGCTGACACATTGCGACAATCCCCTCGAGGGAGACATCGTCTTGATCCATTTCGTTGAGGAATAGAAGGCAGGGTAAGCCGAGGGCTGTAATGCGAGACCAGACTTTAGTGAGGTCGTTCCGGATCCCCGATGAAGCGCCGACTACCAGAATCACAGCATCCGCCGCCCGCAAGGCCAGGGCCGTTTCCCCGGGCATGTTCAGCAGGCCGGGAGGATCGATTAGATTGATGGTGGTGTGATTCCAGGAACAACGGAGAAGACTGGTACTCACGGAACCACGTCGGTGTAATTCTTCCGGCTCGAAGTCCGAGACGGTCGTGCCTTGTACGATAGATCCGAGGTGAGGCACTGCGCCGGCGGTAAAGAGCATGGCCTCAGCCAGCGAGGTCTTCCCGGCACCGGCACTCGAGATCAGGACGACATTTCTGAGTGACTCCTTGCGTCGTTCGCTCATGGGGCCCTCCTTTGGAATACCGGAAGTCAGTCGTATACTTCCGGACATGCAATGGCTTGCTTACGTCACAATAACTCCCCTTTCGCTCATGCGTCGGCACAATGGTCTGCCAGCCAACCTTGATCGGCAAAACTGACATAACGCCCATCGCCGACGACGAGATGGTCAAGGACTCGAATGCCGAGCACTTCCCCTGCCGATACTAATCGAGCCGTCAGAGCTCGATCTTCCTGACTTGGTGTCGGGTCTCCACTGGGATGGTTATGAAGAAATATGACTGCTGCCGCAGATTCTTTGACCGCGAGGGTGAAAACTTCTCGTGGATGGACGATGCTGAGGGTCAGGCTACCGGTCGAGACCGTCGCATCACGCAAGATGGCATGTTTGGCATCGAGTAACACCACTTTGAAGATTTCGTGACGCAGATCACGCAAGGTGGGATGGTAATGGTTGAAGAGGTCACGACTGGAGGTAATTTTGGTCCCTTTTATCAGGGGGCCAGCAAGGGCACGTCGCCCCAGCTCAACCGCGGCTTTTAATTGAGCCGCTTTCGCTTCTCCAACACCGGGAATCGCGCAGAGTTCTTCGATCCCACATTGTGCCAGTCCAGCCATACCACCGAGCCGATCAAGGATTTCCATTCCAACATGTACGGCTGAATACCCCTGACGACCCACTCGAAGAAGAATGGCTAATAGTTGGGCGTCGGTCAGTATCTGTGGACCTTGAGCTAATAATCGTTCACGGGGTCGTTCTGTTTCGGGCCATTGAGTGATGCCATGCCCTGCTTTCTTGCTGGCCATTCATCCTCCCTGGACAAAAAGTGACAGTCCGAACGTTTTTGTACCGGCTATTCCTGCTCAGTGTCCCCTTCGTGACAAATACGTAGCCTCTAACATGTTGAAATTACGTACAGTGACAAATTGGTGTAGTACTTGCTTTGTCAAGCCTACAGCAGTACACATCACACCGGGAGGATTCGATGGAATGTCCAAAGTGTAAAGGTCTCATGATGTTGGAGCGGTTCTCTGATTTCTTTTTAATATTTTATGCCTGGAAATGCATCAACTGCGGCGCGATCATCGATCGCACCATTTCAAATAATCGGCGGAAGAGCTTGGCCGCTCAGGTCCCGCAATCTACTGTGGAGAGTCGCTAAGATCAACGAGCTTGGCACGTCGGTGGCTCGACCATCTTGGTCGCCGCAGCTATTGAGCCGATATCGCCACCATGATGTGCCGTGGCACGAATCCGTGCCGCCACAGTACCGCCGGTCAGTATACCCCTCGGCGTAAAAGTCGTCAAAATCCTTCCATTTCTCACAGATCGCGCACTAGCCGTTTCGGGCCATATCATACTTGTCAGTATCGCATATTGCTCCCGCAGTACTCACCTTGACCCCTTCAAAAACGCTATGTTAGATTCATCTGCTTCTACAATGACTCTCACCTGAAATTATGCGTATCATTGCCGGAACCCACCGAGGTCGACGCTTGAGTGGGCCAGCGGGGACAGCACTCCGTCCCACGTCAGATAAGGTTCGCGGGGCTCTCTTTTCTATTTTAGGGGCCCAGGTGCTAGGGTGCCGTTTTCTCGATTTGTATGCTGGTACGGGAGCCGTCGGTATTGAAGCGCTCAGCCGAGGAGCTGCAGCCGTCACGTTTGTGGAGTCAGATCCTAAGGCTGTGCAACTGCTACGAAAAAACCTTCAAGCCTGTCAGCTCCTTGACCGAGCCCACGTATGTGTGGAGCGGACTGCGACCTTTCTCGAGCGGAAAGATTGGTGGCAGGGTCCCTATGACGTCCTCTTTGCTGATCCACCCTATGCGGCTCATGATGAGTTCGAAGTCCTGACGCATGTCTGGAAACCAGGGCTGTTGTCGGAAGAATCCACGATGATGATAGAACACGAGTCGCGTACGCCATTGTCTGCATCGATCGACCATGCGGAGCTTGTGCGGCGGTATGTGTATGGCGACACCGCACTGTATTTGTATGGGGTATCTCCTTCAGCATCAACTGAGTCATCCGCATGAAAATTGGCATCTATCCAGGAACCTTTGATCCCATTACCCACGGGCATACCGACATCATCACCCGAAGCCTGAAGGTATTTGATACCGTCGTGGTTGCCGTCGCGCCGAATCCAGCCAAGCACCCACTCTTCACTCTGACCGAACGGCTGGACATGATCCGGATCGTGACGAGAGATATGAAGCAGGTCGAAGTGACCCATTTCGATGGCCTGCTGGTGGACTATGTTTTGCGCTATGGCGCCCATGCCATTATCCGTGGATTGCGGGCCATCTCGGACTTCGAACATGAATTTCAGATGGCTCTCATCAATCGAAAAATCGCCAAGCAGGTCGAGACGGTGTTTCTCATGCCCAGCGAAGAATATTCGTATTTATCGTCAACCATTATCAAAGACGTGGCGACTCACGGCGGGCCGCTCATGGAGTTTCTGCATCCTGAAGTTGCACGCCAGCTGCAGGAACGAATCAGGAGTTTAAAATCATGAAGCTTGCTGCACGTGTGGGGCGAATTACCCCCTCTCCCACTTTGGCCCTGGCCGCCACCGCGAAGGCGATGGCCGCCCGTGGAATCGACATGGCCGACTTTTCATCCGGAGAGCCGGACTTTGACACACCAGAACCGGTAAAAGCTGCGGCTGAAGCCGCAATCCGTGCCGGATTTACCAAGTACACGCCTTCATCCGGCATTGATGAACTGCGCCAGGCGATTATCGACAAGTTGCAAGCTGAGCAAGGACTCCGGTACGAGAAGTCTCAAATATTGGTCTCCTGTGGCGCCAAACATTCCCTCTACAACCTGGCCGAAGCCCTTCTGGAAGCAGGCGATGAACTCATCATTCCTGTTCCCTATTGGGTTTCCTATGCCGACCAAACTCTGCTGAACGATGCCACGCCGGTGTTCTTGCAGACCCGTGAGGAGGATGGCTACGCCATTGACGCGCAGGCATTGGAACGGCTGATCACACCAAGGACCAAAGCGATTATCGTCAACAGTCCATGCAATCCAACCGGCGCAACCTATAATCGAGCGACGCTTGAACGGCTTGCCGAGTTGGCCGTACGCCGTGATCTTCTGCTGATTTCCGACGAGATCTACGAGAAGGTTCTCTACGACGGAGCGACCCATACGAGCATCGCAGCCCTTGGACCGGAAGTCGCCGCCCGCACCGTTGTGATCAACGGTGTGTCAAAGGCCTATGCCATGACCGGCTGGCGGATTGGCTATGCAGCAGGCCCCAAAGAGCTTCTCAACGCCATGGCGAACATTCAAAGCCAAAGCACGTCCAACCCCTGTTCCATTTCACAGAAAGCCGCCGTCGCGGCCTTACGCGATGGCGAGGCATTCACGAAAAAAATGGTGACGGAGTTCGATCGGAGACGGCGTATGATCGTCGAGCGCCTCAATGCCATGCCGGGTGTTCGTTGCAGCATGCCCAGCGGAGCATTTTATGCGTTTCCCAATGTCAGTGGACTGCTCGGAAAGCGGAGTCCAAGTGGAGTACTCTCCACTCCGACCGATCTGGCTAACTATTTGTTGCAGGAGTTTAAGGTCGCCGTGGTTCCCGGAGAGCCGTTCGGAAGTCCCCAGCATATTCGACTGTCGTATGCGACCAGCATGGAGACGATTCTTAAGGGCATGGATCGTCTCGACGCGGCATTCAAACAGCTCACCTAGCCAGGGAGCGTCCCTCAGCATGAGGGCCCCTCAACGTGATCTCATCAGATTGTTGCTCTAGCAGGAGGAAATGAATCGTGCCAATTTACGAATATCAATGTGATGGCTGCGCGGATCGGTTTGAAGTAAAGCAAAGCATGAAGGATGACGCTCTAACCACTTGTCAGAAGTGCGGAAAGCATGTGCAGCGACTGATTTCATCGCCCGCTATCATGTTCAAGGGCAGTGGATGGTACGTAACAGACTACTCCGATAAAATGAAACCATCCTCAGGAAGCGAAGCGCCGGCACCCAAGACCGGGGAGAAAAAAGAAGTCGCGGCGAACACATCTGAGCCATCGACGACCGCAAGCCCAGCTCCCGCGACTCCGGCACCTGCCCCAGCGGCCGCGCCGGCAAGCCCCCCTTCGAGCACGGCAGCAACAACTTCAACGAGCACCACCACGAGCACGCCATCGTCTTCCGCTGCCAAGTAGGCAGCGGAGACGAGCGAGGCTAGTGTATGGCCTTGGTCGAATGTTTCTTTTTAACCGGTGCCTTCGGTGCAACTTTCGAGGGCGTCTTGGCTGCAGCCGCCTTCGTGGATGCGGACTTCGATGACTTCGCCAGCCGTTCCTGTGCAGCAGCCAAACTATTCTGAAGGCCGCTGATCATCGAAGACTTATCGCGATTCTGCCGGGAGAGGTCGTCCACTTGTGTCTGCAAATCGTCTCTCACTTTCGTCATCGAGGCGAGTTGATTTTGCAGCTGGGTCTTTTCCACTGTCGCGCTCTGGAGTTCTGCGCGGATTTGCTCTATTTGTGTTTGGAGCGCCGGGGGCCAGTAATCGCACCCGGATAGACCGATTGAAAACAAGGTGATGGTGGCCACCGCCACCACGTTTCGCACCATCAATGTGTGACCCATCTGCAGGCTCCTTTCAGTGTGAACTGCTACGACGAACTTCACCGACTCTCCCCGTCGAGATACAGACCATGAGCCGCTAACTGGCGCTCGATACTCTCGCGTGCAATGGCTCCCTCACGAACGATGCGAATCGGGCCCTGAACATCGATCACGGTGGATGGTTTCCCGCCAGGGGTCGGTCCCGCATCGACGATCAGATCGACTGCGTCCCCTAGGCTGCGTTGGACATCTTCTGCCGTGCGTGACGGCAGCAAGCTTTCACGATTGGCACTGGTGCCGGTCACAGGCCCGACTCGACGCAAGAGCTCGGCCAATGGTTGCCAGGCACTCTGACGGATGCCGACTGAGCCAGATCCCGCCGTGACCATATCGGAAAGCCCCACGGCGGCAGGAAAGACGATCGTGAGAGGCCCGGGCCAGAACGCATTCATCAATACGGTGGCCGCCCTGGGAACGCTTTGCACAAATGGCTCTAACTGAGATCGCTCTCCAATCAAGAGCAAAATCGGTTTTCCCTCAGACCGGCCCTTGATCTCCCATAATTTAGCGAGGGCCCGTTCGTTGAAAGGGTCGACTGCAAGTCCGTAGAAACTTTCCGTCGGCAGGGCAAGCAGTCCACTCTGACCCAGCAAGCAACGCATTCGATCAGCCAGCGCCGGAACGGTGGCGGCTTTGTAATACGCGATCGCTGGCATGGCAGGAACCATCCGTCCCATTCAGCGTGACGCACGGCGGGCGAACGCACGATGCGCAATATCCGTCCGATAGTGCGCGCCCTCAAATGCAATAGACCTGGTCACCCGATAGGCCTCCGCTTGCGCGTCGGCTAGAGTCTTTCCGCACCCAGTAATGCCCAGCACCCGTCCCCCAGCCGTGACGACATCAGCATTCTTTCGTACCGTCCCGGCATGAAACACCATCGCTGTCGCTTCTAATGTGGCAGGCAATCCATGAATTGGTCGACCGGTCTGGTAGGCAGCGGGATAGCCTTCAGATGTCATGACGACACAGACGGCCGTCTCGTCATGCCAATGCACTGTGAGCTGATCGAGCCGATGTTCCACCACGGACTCAATCACCTCTAGCAAATCAGTCTTGAGCAACGGAAGCACGACCTGCGTTTCTGGGTCCCCCATCCTGGCATTAAACTCCAAGACGTATGGAATCCCGTTTACCACCATGATCCCGGCATACAACACACCTTGAAATGGACAGCCCATCCGAGACATGGCTTCGATCGCGGGATAGAGCACCTGCTTGGTGACCTGCTCGCGCAGCGCCATGGTGCCGAGCGGCGCAGGACAATAGGCGCCCATGCCTCCAGTATTCGGCCCCGTATCGCCATCCCCGACTCGTTTATGGTCTTGCGCCGGCAGCATCGGAACCACTGTCCGGCCATCGGTGAACGCCATGATCGTCAGTTCTTCACCGTCAAGAAACTGCTCGATCAACACGCGCTGACCGGCCTGACCGAATACCGCATGCTCCAATGAGTCGCGGACTGCCTGCTTGGCCTCCTCACGGGTGGTCGCCACCACTACGCCCTTCCCCTGCGCCAGGCCATCGGCCTTCACGACGACTGGAAGTTCATGTTGATCGAGATAGGCTAAGGCCGGAGCGACCTGGTCGAAACTTTGCGCCTTGGCCGTGAGGATCTTCGCGCTGGCCATGATTTCTTTGGAAAAAACTTTACTGGCCTCGATCCTGGCGGCACCCTTCGTCGGTCCGAATATCTTCAACTTGGATTTACGGAATTCATCGACAATGCCTAACGCAAGCGGAGCTTCCGGCCCCACGACCGTCAGATCGATCTGTTCCGATTGTACGAATGTTTTCAGCCCGGCAATATCGTCGACTTTGATCGGCACACAGGTCGCGAGGGATTCGATCCCTGCATTGCCTGGCGCGCAATAGAGCTGAGGCTTGCGGGGGCTTTGGGCGAGCTTCCATACCATGGCATGCTCGCGACCTCCGCTCCCGATGACCAGAATCTTCACCCTCGACTCCTCAGCTGTTTCATGGGGCAGTACATGCGAAACGGATGTTCAAACCAGCCGTCCAGCAAGGCCGCAGGCGAAGGTAAACCCGGAGGCGTAGCCTCTGGCTACGTTGAGGATTTTGCCAAGCCGAGAACGAAGCTGGAGGCCGGTTTCAACATCCGTCAATGGCGGAAGTGGCGCATGGCCGTCATTATCATCGCCAAGCCTTGCTCATCCGCGGCTTTGACAATTTCGGCATCGCGAATCGAGCCGCCCGGCTGAATGACCGCCGTAATCCCCGCTTGCGCGGCGGCATCGAGTCCATCCCGGAACGGAAAGAATGCGTCAGAGGCCATCACACAACCCTTGATCGGCATCTGCGCTTTCATCACGGCCAGCTTCACCGAATCGACCCGGCTCATCTGACCGGCCCCGATCCCCACCGTCTGCCCAGGTTTCGCATAGATGATCGCGTTCGACTTCACATGTTTGCAGACCTTCCATGCAAACGCGCAGGCCGCATATTCCTCATCCGTCGGTTTACGTTGGGTCGGGACGCTTAGTGCTTTGAGATCGGTTAAAGTGCCGAGATCCCGATCCTGTACGATCAAGCCACCGACCAACTTCTTGAGATCGAAGCCCTCTTGTTTCACCTTCGTGAGCGGCCCGACATCCAGCAACCGCAGATCCTTCTTGCGCTTGAGTTCGGCCAGAGCATCCGGTGCAAACCCTGGTGCAATGACCACTTCCACAAACGTGGACGTAATTTCCTTCGCGGCTGCCAAATCCACGGGGCGATTGAATGCGATCACGCCGCCAAATGCCGAGATAGGGTCGGTCTCACGGGCTTTGACATAGGCCTCGACGGGCGTCGCACCCAAAGCCACGCCGCAGGGATTGTTATGTTTGATAATGGCCACGGCGATTTCATCATATTCTTTCGCCAGCTCGAGCGCCGAATTGGCGTCGAGGAAATTGTTATACGACATCGCCTTGCCATGGAGGATCGTTCCCCGGGATACCGATGGTTCGACCGAATGGAGCTCTCGATAGAACGCGCCTTGCTGATGGGGGTTCTCCCCGTAACGCAGCATCTCTGCCCGCTCGAACTGCAAGGACAATATTTGAGGAAATTTGACCTCGCTGCCCTGTACCTGTTTTTCCAGATATCCGGCGATCAGACTGTCGTAGCGCGCCGTATGTTGGAAGACCTTCATCGCCAATTCTCGCCGCAACTCGTGGGATACCGCTCCGGCCTTCGCCGCCTCGAGCACGCGCTGATAGTCGGCCGGGTCTACGACGACCAAGACGTCTTCGTGGTTCTTAGCCGCAGAGCGCAGCATCGACGGTCCGCCGATGTCGATATTCTCGATGGCCTCTTCAAAGGGGCAGTTCGGCTTCGCAATCGTCGCCTCGAACGGATAGAGGTTGACCACGACGACGTCGATGGGGCCGATTCCATGCTTCTCCATCTGCTCGACATGGGCCGGCACCGAACGCCGGCCGAGTAACCCGCCATGAATCTTGGGGTGCAATGTTTTAACGCGGCCGTCGAGAATCTCCGGTGAGCCGGTATAGGCCGCTACATCCGTTATGATCAATCCGGCCTCTCGCAACGCCTTGGCCGTTCCTCCGGTTGAAAGGATCTCGGCGCCTAACGCGGCGAGACCTTTGGCCATCTCCACCACACCGGTCTTGTCTGATACGCTGATGAGTGCCCGCTTGATGCCGGCCATAGATCTCTCCTTGGAAAACGATCGATAGAAATTATGTGAATCGAAAGGCGGGCGAAGAATAACAAATGAATACCCGCCTTACAAGAGGAATGGCGCCTCAGCATCGAGGAGCAACACATCGCGGCTCACTCCAACGCTATCCGGCGTAGTTAGATGAATACGCCACACAAATCCTGCCTGGCATGCGCTCTCTCAGTATGGTAGGTTCATGAGTCCCGCCACCTACCTACAGCCCAGAGTTGACTCATGATGCGTGCCGTGATCCTAGTCGCAGGTGCCGTTGCACTCGGGCTCCTTGCTATGGTCTGTCTGCCGCGCCACCTGACGCCGCCAGCCGCAACGGGCCCCCTCTCCCCCGCAATGTTGCATGCACGGGTAGAGCAGGGCATCCTGACCCTCCGTGGCTCGCTTCCCAGTCAGACCAGTAAAACTATCATCCTTCAACGAGCCCACGAGCTCTATGGCGCGCAATCTGGTCGCGTAGTCGATCAATTGGCCGTGGATCCGAACGTGGGTCCTGCCGCTTGGGCCGTCCCCATTTCCAAGATCCTTCCCGTCCTGGGACAGATGACAGAACATGGCTCGATCATCATCGACGGCCGCTCGGTGGTCCTTAGCGGCCGGGTCGACAACGAACAGACCAAGGCCTCCCTGTTGCAAGACATGGCTCCCCTTGCGCAAACAGGACTTGCGCTGGAGGAACATATCCTCGCGGAGCCACTTTCCCCAGTCCCGCCCGTACTGCAACAGAAGTTGAACGAAATTCTCGCGCATTCCTCCATTGAGTTTGATTCCAATACGACGGTGATGCCCCCGCGCAGTCGTGCCATATTGGACCGCTTGATCCTTGTGTTGCGTACGGCCCCCCGGGCCATCATCGAGATCGGAGGTCATACGGACAAGTATGGCGCGTCAGACTATAACGTACAGCTCAGTCGCCGCCGCGCCGATGCCGTGCGGCATTATTTTATCAGCCACGGTCTCGCGAACCAGTTCACCGCCGTCGGTTATGGCGCCTCACGACCTCTCTCAGTGGCAAAGACCAGGGCCGGCTTCCAACGCAACCGGCGTATCGAATTACGCGTGAAAGGACAGTCCGACCTATGACTATGCTGCTCGGCCAAATGCTGGGGTGCCTTCTCGTCGCCGCGGGCATCGGCGGGGTCACTGTCTGGCTCTTACAGCGTCTGTCGGTGAAAGAGGTGCAACAACAGCTCTCCGATCTTCTCAATACCGTGCAGGTCAAAGAACAGGCGTTGGAATTGGCTCAGCTTGAGTTCGAGGCCACTGCCTCGACTGTCCAACTCTATGAAAGCAAGTTCACTACGTCGGACGCATTCGCGCGATCGGCGCAACAGGAACTCGCCTCATGTACCGCGCGGCTCCATGCCGTGCAAGAAGAACTCCGATTAGCCACACAGTGCCGGTCAGATATGGAATCCGAATTAGCCGCATTTCGTTTGCAGGTCAAGGAGAACGAAGCCGCAACCGTTGTGCAAGCAGACGCACTTCTGCAGTCCCATGCCGCGCTTGAACTGACGCAACAGGCCCTGGCGCGTAAGGCGGAAGAACTATCGCCCTTGCAAGAACGCATTGCGGCCTTGGAACAGCGCCCATCAGAGACCGAAGAGACCGATCGACTCCAGGCGAGAATCCAGGAATTGGAGCCGGCACAAGGACGCGTCCATTGGCTCGAAGTGCAACTGAGTGAACGGGAGACGCAGCACCGAACCGCGCTTCATGACATCGAACGGCAATTGGCAGAGCGGGACCGCCGCCTCGGCGAACTCGAACAGCTCCATCAATCCGACAGGGCGCCATTGCAGTACAGCGGAAGAGACGTCGATGAACGTCAGGCAGAGCGGCTCGCTCACGAGCAACGGCTCAAAGAAAAGGACGAGCACATCGCGGCCTTGCAGCAACGCATCGACTCCATCGAGTCCGTTCAGCGAACGCTCGCGGGGCAGGCAAAAATGGTCGATGAACAGGAAGAAGAAATCAGCCAACTCCGGAAGCGGCTCGTCGAAGTCCGGGCCGCGCTCAGGATTCGCACCGACGGCGGTGTCGCTCCACGCCCGATCCAGCCGACCGGCGATCAACTGACGCTACAGATCGTCCCGCCCGTCTCTTCTAGCTCACCGGAGAAAGATGACCTCTCGGAAATTCGCGGCATCGGACCGGCGTTCGAACGAGCCCTCAACAACATGGGCATCGTGACGTTCCGACAGATCGCGCAGTGGGACGCCACGAACTTGAAACAGATTGCAGACCAACTCGAAACGCTTCCCGAACGCATCACCCGCGATCAATGGATCTCCCGCGCCAAAAAACTCCACGAGCAGAAATACGGCAAGGGACTCTGACGCACCGGGCACGCGTCTGAAACATATTTCGCAAGCGACGCCTGTAGCGCGTTCCCGGCAGGCTCACCCAGTACCACCCTCATCTTCCTTGGTAGCATTGTGGTAGCAGAGTTTGTAGCACCTTGATTATCAATCTGTTTTAGTAGGCCTTCGGTTATCTAAACCGCCGGTTCTGCTTTGCATTGCCTCTCAACTCCCTGCCTGTCTTCTGAGATGAGAAGCCCCGTTGTTTCATTGGCTCAGCCTCACTGGGATTGAAACCAGTATCGAAGTGTTTCGGCCAAAGCGCCGAGTTGGGGGCCATGCTCAAGTACCCAATCCACGCCATCCTTTATCAAGCTGGATTTTTCCTTCCCTCTCGCATCCTTCACTTGGTCCATGATGGTTTCAAGTTTACTTCGATCCGCTTGAGGAATGCCAAGGCGCTTCAGTTCCGCGTGGATACTGTTGTAGTCCCCAATCTGGAGAACATCGGCATGAACCGTTCCCATAACCCCCGTAAAGTTCTCGATGTTGTAGGTCGTCGAACTTGCCTGGGTTTTCTCTTGCTTCGAAAATGTCATTCCAGTACCGAGAATGTTGTC
The DNA here is from genome assembly GCA_030684575.1 of Nitrospirota bacterium. Classification (NCBI taxonomy): domain Bacteria; kingdom Pseudomonadati; phylum Nitrospirota; species Nitrospirota bacterium. Next base: position 401,112 of record JAUXVD010000003.1, read on the forward strand.
CTTTTCTAGCTTGAGCGTCCACTCAAGTATGACGTTTCGGACCTCGTCAATTATGCCGGAGATAGACGCTCGGCCTACAATGAACGCAGGTGGCATACCGAAGGTGCTACGCGACAGCCTGAGAACCAATTCATGGGGGAGAGGAACATACAAAATTCCTTTTCCATTTTTTAATAGACTTTCTAGTTCCCCAATCGCCTGACCGATGGGTTTTTCTGAGAATGTCTTTGCTGCCTCAGGGTCTTCAAAAATTACGGGCTGCCATCCATGGTATGGGTTGTTAACCTGTACCTCACCCTGCACATGCCGATAAGGTGGCGGAGTGTTTTCGTATCCCCGCAGCTCGTGTTCGATCCAGGTCAGAAATTCATTTAGATCCAACTTAGTGGCAACAACAAGAGCCTTTCGGAGAAGATCCGTCACGTTGACCTGCGGGTCCATTGCTTCATGTTGAAGTTCTAACACTAGAGAAGACATGACCGTTCCTTCCATGAGTTCTGGCTCATACAGCTAGTCATAGCAAGAAATTGGATAACCTATAGCCCTAAGAGCTCTATAGGCATCATGAGATGTGAAATCCGCTGAGGTGAGTTTGAGCGTCTTTGCAATAACATGCTTGATCGGATACAGTTTCTTGCCGACCTGGACCGCATACTTTTGAATTTTTCCTGGCTCAACTCCCTTCATTGCGTTTTCCACATCCTTCATTTCAACGTCATACTGCTTACCGCTTAATGTGAACTTCGCCATAGCTCCCTTTCCTCATTGCATGCTTAACCACACCACCACCTTCACCTCTACCTACACCTATTCAGGCGTAACTTTCAAGCCCTCTGCCATAATCTATCTCACGGACACTTTTTTGCTACCACTCTGCTACCGGAACAGGCGAAGCTATGCCGATCCATCACGAGGATGGTTCTTCCGATTCGTCAGTTTTTCATGGGGTTAGCTCTGCGTGGGTCTAGTCAGATTGGGCTGTGTCTGACGTCAATTAGAATTGATGGTTGGCGACAATTAGAACTGTGGGGTCCGTCCTCCGGGTTAGGGAGCCTTCCGGGCTCCGTCGATGCCGTCATGGTTCGCGTTCATTCCCAGGGCCCGCTTCAGGTCAGGCTCCT